>NZ_JASDDA010000030.1:0-54305 GCF_030407645.1 Pseudoalteromonas sp. APC 3495
TTTTCACCCAAATTTGTATGCTTATTAGCATAACATTTCTTTCTTAATGGGTGGCCAAAATCACTGTACCACTACAACCCTCCCCCGTCATCACGCCCTGAAAATAAGCAATTGATGAGTAATGCATTTCATGGCAGGATTTTGTTCCCGACAAATCCTAAGTACCTACATCCATGTAGGCAATGAAATGAAAGCCATGCTTGCACATGGATGTGCTTTCATGGCGTTTACGTTCACATCAATTGTGCATTGAAGGATTAAGCGTGATGCTCGGGTGCGCTGAGAGGGACCAGCGGCAGCCCCTCTTTGGCTGCCGTCGCCAGCGCGACAAAACCTTGAATAAGGTTTCTAATTTCTAGAAGTGCCAAACGTATTCGCGTTATCGGTGATGATAACCTCAAACACCTATTCAAATACTTATTCGGGCTGCCGCCCGCGTGTCAGCAAGCTAAACACCTATAACAAATAACACATACTCTTGGCTTTTGTGCTAGTAAGAGGAAATCCAGGGGTCAGGTCTTGTTTCTTGCCAAGACCAAACACCAGCCTCACGTTTAACACCCTCCCCCGTCATCACGCCCTGAAAATAAGCAATTGATGAGTAATATCGCGCATGGATGCGCGATAAGGCGAAACTAGGCCATGGATGGCCTATCTTCGCCGTTTACGTTCACATCAATTGTGGTTTGAAGGATTAAGCGTGATGCTCGGGGCGTCGTGGGGTTCCAAGGGGCGGTCGGCGTTAGCCGCCCCTTGGTTGCCGCCAGCAATCTGGCAAAAAAACATTGAATAAGGTTTCTAATCCCTCAATGAGCCAAAAGGAAACAAAGTATGCGCCTTCAACAATTAAACACCTTTTGGGCTGCGCCCAACACGCCAGCAAGCTGTGCGTCTACAATGTTTAAACACACACAAAAAAGCCGTTGCATTACTGCAACGGCTTTTATAATTTTGATAAATCCCACTCTACAGTGGAACTTACCACTCATTAAAGTTCAAAAATTAGTCGCGGTATGTCTCAATCGGAGGACATGCACATACTAAATTACGGTCGCCGTATACGTCATCGATACGTGTAACGGTTGGCCAGAACTTATCTTTAGCAACTGCTGGTACTGGGAAGGCAGCGTAAAAACGGTCATACGCGCGGTCCCATTCATTACCTAACACATCAGCTTGTGTGTGCGGTGCAAATACCAGTGGGTTGTTTTCGATAGACCATTCACCTGAAATGATTTTATCAATTTCACCTTTAATCGATACCATCGCTTCGATAAAGCGGTCAATCTCGCCCTTAGACTCAGATTCAGTTGGTTCAATCATTAATGTGCCCGCTACTGGGAACGACATTGTTGGTGAGTGGAAACCATAATCTTGTAAGCGCTTAGCAACGTCCATTTCAGTAATGCCTGAGGCTTCTTTTAATGGGCGTAGGTCAATAATACATTCGTGGGCAACGCGATTGTTACGGCCACGGTATAAAATTGGGAAGTGCTTGCTAAGCTCATTGCTTAGGTAGTTAGCATTTACAATCGCCATTTCTGTCGCTTGTTTTAAGCCCTCAGAGCCCATCATGGCAATGTAAGCCCATGAAATAGGTAAAATAGCGGCAGAGCCATAAGGCGCTGCCGATACTGCGCCGTTACCAGCATTAGTACCTGGTACGTTAATTACACTGTGGTTTGGCATAAATGGCGCAAGGTGCGATTTAACACCAATTGGGCCTACACCTGGGCCGCCGCCACCGTGTGGAATACAGAATGTTTTATGTAAGTTTAAGTGCGATACATCTGAGCCAATAAAGCCCGGGCTAGTAACACCTACTTGCGCGTTCATGTTTGCGCCATCCATGTAAACTTGGCCACCGTGCTGGTGAACAATTTCACATAGCTCACGAATCGTTTCTTCGTATACACCGTGTGTAGATGGGTACGTTACCATGGCACATGATAGGTTTTCAGACACCTCAGCAGCTTTGGTTTTTAAGTCTTCCATGTCGATGTTGCCGTGTTTATCACAGTTAACAACTACAATTTTCATGCTCGCCATTTGTGCCGACGCTGGGTTAGTACCGTGCGCAGAACTTGGAATTAAACATACATTACGGTGCGCATCCCCTCGTGACTCGTGGTATTTACGAATGGCGATTAGGCCTGCGTATTCACCTTGTGCACCTGAGTTTGGTTGCAGTGAAACCGCGTCATAACCAGTAATGTTAACTAACCAATCGTGTAGCTCGTTAATCATTATTTGGTAACCTTCTGCTTGGTCTAGCGGGCAGAATGGATGAAGGTTAGCAAATTCAGGCCAGGTAATTGGGATCATTTCAGCGGTCGCGTTGAGTTTCATGGTACATGAACCTAACGAGATCATAGAGTGATTAAGCGCTAAATCTTTGTTTTCAAGACGCTTAATATAACGAAGCATGTCTGTTTCGCTGTGGTAACTGTTAAAGTTTGGATGCGTTAGGATTTCATCATCACGCACTAGGCTTGCAGGAATAGAGTCACTGCCATTTGCTTCAACATCCGCGGCAATTGCATCTACGCTTAGGCCGTGGCCTTCGCCTAAAATAATATCAAATAACTCGGCAATGTCTGCACGTGTTGTGGTTTCTGATACTGAAATTGAGTACTCACCCGAATGGTTAGCAGCAAAGTTAACACCTTTAGCCACAGCACGGGCAATCACGTCGGCTTTGTTTTCATCAACAACAGTTAATGTATCAAACCAGGTAGTGTGCTTAAGTGCCACGCCTTTTGCTTTTAAGCCAGTTGCTAAAATATCAGCAAAACGGTGAATGCGTTGTGCAATGGTTTTTAAGCCTTGCGGGCCATGGTATACCGCGTAAAACGCAGCCATGTTCGCTAGTAATACTTGCGCCGTACAAATGTTTGAGTTGGCTTTGTCGCGACGAATGTGTTGCTCACGGGTTTGCATTGCCATACGCAGTGCATCGTTACCTAAACGGTCTTTTGATACACCAATAATACGCCCTGGTAATGAACGTTTGTAAGCATCACGTGTTGCAAAAAATGCAGCATGTGGACCACCGTAACCCATAGGCACACCAAAACGCTGAGCAGAGCCAAGTACTACGTCGGCGCCCAATTTACCTGGTGCTTTTAATAGTAATAAGCTCATGATATCGGCTGCCACACAGGCAATCGCTTTTTTGCTTTGTACGCCAGCAATTAGGTCAGTTATATCAACAATTTCGCCTGATGTTGACGGGTATTGAAATAACGCACCAAAAATGTCGTGGTTCACGGCATCAGCGGCTTTACCTACAATAATTTCAAAACCAAATTGCTCTGCACGGGTGCTCACTACGTCAATGGTTTGCGTGTGTACGTCGTCGGCAATAAAGAACGCATTGGCTTTTTTAGCTTTTGATACACGTTTTGCAAGGCCCATTGCCTCGGCTGCAGCAGTTGATTCGTCAAGCAGTGAAGCACTTGCTAAATCTAGGCCGGTAATGTCTAAGGTCATAGTCTGGAAATTTAATAGTGACTCTAAACGCCCTTGTGCAATCTCTGGCTGATACGGTGTGTACGCTGTGTACCAACCCGGGTTTTCAAGTACGTTACGTAAAATTACGTGCGGTACGTGAGTTGGGTGGTAGCCTTGGCCAATATACGATTTGAAAACTTTATTTTTGCTTGCTACTGATTTTAAATAGCTTAGTGTTTCAACTTCGGTGCGGCTTTCGCCGATATTAAGACCTTGCTCAAGACGAATACCAGCAGGTACAGTTTGACCGATCAGCTCTTCAACGCTCGATACTTCAAGAGCGCTAAGCATGTCGTTTACTTGCGCTGGGCTTGGCCCAATATGGCGGCGAATAAAATCTTGCTTTTGCTCTAATTGTTCAAGAGATTTGGCGTTTGACATGTGTCCAGATTCCTATGATCCTAAATACTAATGGGTAACTAGTATTGATTAAAATATGTGATGATTTGGCAACTTACTGAGTATGGTAATAAGCTGTAAAATCATAAAAGCCCCAATGTTTTAAATAGAGGGGCTTTTAACTAATTAACGATTACTCTTCGTCAATAGTGTGTGCGTAGCCTTCTGCGTCGAGCAAGTTATCAACTTCAGATTCGTCAGATGCTTTAATGCGGAATAACCAACCGTCGCCGTAAGCGTCGTTGTTTACTGTTTCTGGAGAATCTTCTAGCTCTTCGTTAATAGCAACAACTTCACCGCTAATTGGTGCGTAAATGTCTGACGCCGCTTTTACTGACTCTGCTACTGCACAGTCTTCGCCTGCATCGACTACGTCGCCTACTTCTGGTAATTCAACAAATACCATGTCGCCAAGCAGCTCTTGGGCGTGCTCAGAAATACCAACAGTGTAAGTGCCGTCGCCTTCATTACGAACCCACTCGTGTGAAGGTGCGTATTTTAACTCGCTAGGGATATTGCTCATTTTGTTTCATCCTTTGGTTTAGATTGGGAGAATACCAATAAATGAGGGTGACCTATTTACTGGTATAACCAAATTATTTAGATTATTGATTTACCGTTACGTACAAAGCCCGATTTAACTACTTTTACGTTAACTAATTTTTTACGCATTTCTACTTGAGCTGTGTCGCCGGTTGAACGTGGCACACGTGCTAATGCAACACTATAGCCCAATGTTGGTGAGAATGTACCAGATGTAATAACACCTTCGCCACCATCAACAATTACTTTAGAACCACTGCGTAGTACGCCTTTTTCTTCAAGAATAAGACCTACTTGCTTGTGAGTACTTTTTTCTGCACGTTGTTTTACCAAAACATCACGACCAATAAAGTCACGATCTTCTGGTTCCCATGCAATAGTCCATGCCATGTTAGCTGCCAGTGGTGATACGCTTTCGTCCATATCTAGGCCGTAAAGGTTCATACCTGCTTCTAAACGTAGTGTGTCGCGCGCGCCTAAGCCCGCAGGCGCTACACCGGCATCAAGCAGTTGCTGCCATAAATCGGCTGCTTGCTCGTTTGGTACTACAATTTCGTAACCGTCTTCGCCAGTATAACCTGTTGTAGCAATAAATAAATCACCGGCTTGAACACCAAAAAATGGCTTCATACCTTCAACTGCAGCTTGCTGGTCTGCGTTTAAAACCTGGGCAGTTTTAGCGCGTGCATTAGGGCCTTGTACTGCAATCATGGCGAATTCTGGGCGCTCAGTAACCGTTACGGCAAAATCGCTCGATACCTTAGCTAAATGTGCTAGGTCTTTTTCACGGGTCGCTGAGTTAACCACTAAGCGATAAAATGTTTCGCTAAAGTAGTAAATAATTAAGTCGTCAATTACACCACCTTGCTCGTTAAGCATGCCGGTGTAAAGCGCTTTGCCAGGTACGGTTAATTTAGCAACGTCGTTAGCCACAAGCTTGCGTAAAAATGCTTGTGCTTGCTCACCTTGTATATCAACAATGGTCATGTGCGATACGTCGAACATGCCCGCATCGTTACGTACGGCGTTGTGTTCTTCTATTTGTGAACCGTAGTTAATTGGCATTTCCCAGCCATGAAAATCAACCATTTTTGCGCCGGCTTCAAGGTGCTTTGCATGTAATACTGTTTTAGAAGTCATAATATTCCTTCACTTTTAAATTAACCCATGTGTGTGGGCGTGGCCTCAATTGAATGAGGGGGAATAACATGGTAGCCATTAATACGCCTACCAAATTGTAATCTTTAACAAAAATATGTTTAACGAATTAAACAGCTTAGGTGTTAGTAACACTAAAGCCTTGTTGCTGCATATACTGTTGCCACTTATTAAGCGTAGGCGTTTTAGCAATCACTATAAACTGCTGCTCGTTGTTTTTATCTACCGCGGTAACAAACACTTCGCCACTTTGCGCGCCATAACAAAGCTGCGCATCAGCAAGGCGTAAGCCAGGGGTTAATTTAAACGCATCAACTAAGGTATCAAAGGCGTTGCTACCGGTTAAGGTAAAGGTTGCTAAATCGGTGCGTACCACAAAGTCGATATCGTATCTAAGTTGTTGCTCGTTAATGAGAGCTTGTAATTGCAGGCTGGCATTAACAGGAAGTACAAATCTAAATGCGGTTTCGCTAAAGTAGTAAACGGCGTAGCTAAAATCAGAATTTAAATCGCCATCCAATGTGCCTTTAAAGCCAAAGCCACTGGCGGTTAGTTTGGTGAGGTCATGACCTAAAATAGCACTTAAAAATACCGATGCTTCACTGCCGCTAAAATCAATAACAACATGGCTGTTATTAGCTTGTAAGGCATTAATAACCGCGCTGTTAGCGTTGCTATGGCGGGCAAACATTATCGGGTTAAAAGTCATAACAAATACCTATCTATCTTTAATAGCAAAAGTATATTGCGCAAGGCTTACAACAACAAATTGTAATTACTTATCAATTGATAAATAATACTTATATATATAGCCATATAAATAGTAATTTTAAATATGAAAAACATTTCAACCGACAGTTTACGTACATTTGTTATGGTGGTTGAGGTAGGTGGATTTGCCAAAGCAGGCGATTTACTTGGCCTTTCGCAACCGGCGGTAAGCTTACAAGTAAAACGTTTAGAAGACTTATTAGGCTATAAATTATTTAAAAAGCAGGGGCAACGCCAAGTACTTAATCAATATGGTGAACTGTTACTGCCTATGGCAAAACAAATGGTGCAACATAACGATGCCATTTTACAGTTATTCACCTCCGAAAGTGTGACTGGTAAAGTGCGCTTAGGGATCCCAAGCGAATTTGCAGCACGTATTTTACCCTCTATTATTGGCGACTTTGTGGCGCTCTACCCTGATGTATCGTTAGAAGTGAAGTCACGTTTGAGTAAACACTTACTTTCGGATGAACGCCAAGATCAATTTGATTTAGTACTGGCGCTAAATGAGCAGCTTGATTCAGAAAAATTCCCTATTTTTATTCAAGACCAATTAGTGTGGGTTGGCGACCTCTCACTGGCGCAAAATGAAACCGTTACCTTAGTAACAGCGCCTGAGGGCTGTATTTACCGACGCAGAGCAACCCAAGCGCTTGAAAAAGCAGGTATTAAATACCGTATTGTTTACAGCAACGCCGATTTAACCGGTTTAATTGCGGCATTAAAAGAAGGTTTAGGTATAACTGTACTGGCAAGAAGTACGGTGCCGAACGATTTAACCTATCAATTACACACTAAAAATTTACCTGCGCTCGGTAGCATTGGCATTAGTTTAGTTAAAACTGCCCGCGAACCTGAAAACGCCGTGTTTAAACTCGCTGAGTTTATTAAGCTGCGCTTAGGTTACCCCACTGCTTAAATAACCTGAACTCTGAATAATAAATCTATCTCAAGCAGCGTTCAGGTTAAATTAACCGCCACCAGCCAATACATTATCCCTGTTTTTATAAAGCAAAAATAAACACCTAGTTAAAAATGTTATAAAAACAGCCTGTTTTTACGACAGATGTAAATGATAGTAAAACTTAATAATATTGATTCTCATTCGTTAACATGTTTAAATTACGCCAATTTCAGTAGTTGAACTATTTTTAGGGTAATCAATGTCACATAAATTTTTAGTTTCTTCGTTAACTGCAGCTGTTGCGCTGTCTTTGAGCACAACAGCAATGGCAAAAGATACTGACAAAGTTGAGCGTAACTTTGAACAAATTACCGTTATTGGCTCACAAGCCGCTATTAACGATATTCCAGGATCTGCTACGTTTATTTCAGATGCAGAATTGCAAAAATTCGAATTTACCGATATTTCTCGCGTGTTAGCATCTGTACCAGGTGTATACGTTCAAGAAGAAGATGGCTACGGCCTGCGCCCTAATATTGGTATGCGCGGTACAGGTACTGGCCGTAACGACAAAATTTCTGTGATGGAAGACGGCGTACTTGTTGCTCCGGCTCCTTACTCTGCGCCATCGGCTTACTACTTCCCTACTATGGGTCGTATGGAGTCAATTGAAGTGCTAAAAGGTGCTGCCTCTGTTAAATACGGCCCGCGTACAACTGGTGGTGTATTAAACTTACTTTCTCGCAGCCTGCCAACTGAGCCAAATAGCTCAACAGGCATGCTAGATGCTGCCCTTGGTAGCGATGGTTACTACAAAGGTCACGCTTACTTCGCAAAAGAAAAAAACAACACTGCAGGCTTAATTGAAGTGTTTTCTTACGGCGCTGATGGCTTTAAAGAATTGCCAGTAGGTGATGACAACACTGGTTTTGAAAAAAACGACGTATTGGTAAAGTTTGGCCATACCTTTGGTGAAAAAGATGCGCATAACATTGAGTTCAAAGTAAAGTACTCTGAAGAAACATCAGACGAAACCTACATGGGTTTAACCGATGCCGATTACCAACAAAACCCGTACCGTCGTTATGCGGCATCGCAAAATGATGAAATGAACACTCGCCACAATGCATACCAAGTAAACTATGCATACCGTTTTGGTGAAGGTTATGAAGTTTTAGCAACCGCTTATCTAAACGACTTCCACCGTAACTGGTACAAAGCAAGCAGTGTTGGTTCAAGCACACTTGAGCAATACAGCGAGTTTGAAGCAAACCCAACAGCTGCGGGTATTGAAAACATCGGTGTTAAAGCCAATAACCGTGACTACCAAGCCAAAGGTGTGCAGTCTGAATTACACATCCCAGCGGGCGCTCACTACATTACGGTTGGCGTACGTTACCACGAAGACGAAATGGATCGTTTCCAGTGGGAAGACAAATACACGCTTAATCAAGATTTAAGCATGACTCTTACCTCACAAGGCGCTCCAGGCTCTAACAGCAACCGTTTAGACAGTGCAAAAGCAAGCACGCTATTTATTCAAGACGAATGGACAATGGATGCATTAGTAGTGAGTGCTGGTCTTCGTTATGAAGACATAACTATTACCCGTGAAGAGTGGGCTAAGTCAGATCCAACCCGTAGCCTAGGCTTAACAAAAGATATCTCTAACGATACTGAAATTTTAGTACCGTCTTTAGGTGCTACTTACACACTTAACGACAATGTTACGTTACTTGCTGGTATTCAAAAAGGTTACGCCCCTGCAGCACCGGGTAATGCCGACCAAGACGAAGAAGAAAGCGTCAACATCGAGTTTGGCTCTCGTTTTAATGCGGGCGGTTTTAATGGTGAAGTAATTGCGTTTTACTCTGATTACGACAATATGCATGGTAACTGTACTGCATCAGTAGGTTGTAATGACGATAACATTGGTGACCAATACAACTACGGTGAAGTAGAAGTATCGGGCTTTGAATTTAGCGCAGGTCGTACGTTTAATACTGCATCGGTTGCGTTCCCAGTAAAATTAACTTACACCTACACAGATTCAGAATTTAAAAACACGTTTGATTCAGAAATTTGGGGCTCAGTAGAAAAAGGCGATGCAATGCCTTACGTACCTGAGAACCAGGTTGCTTTATCGTTTGGCGCAGAAGTGAATAACTTTGTGGTAAATAGCCAAATACGTTACGTATCTGATGCACATGCTGATTTAACTAACTCAGGCTTAAATGCGATTGATAGCCGTGTTGTATGGGATTTAGCTGCTAAGTACTTAATCGACGAAAACCAAAAAGTATACCTAAGCGTAGATAACTTGTTTGATAAAACCTACATTGCTAACCGTGCAAATGGCGGTATTCAACCTGGTAAGCCACGTTCAGTACAAATGGGCTACTCTTACAGTTTTTAATAAAATGCTAACTTAAAAGTACAAAAAAGCCGAGGTTGATTAAATCAATCTCGGCTTTTTAATGCCTATGTAATTAATAGGCTTAATTTGTTTCTGCGCGCTGGCGTAATACTTCAAATAAACAAATACCGGTTGCAACCGATACATTTAAACTTGAAACAGTGCCCGCCATTGGAATTTTAACGAGTACATCACAGTGCTCACGCGTTAAACGGCGCATACCCTCGCCTTCAGCTCCCATCACAATCGCCATTGGGCCTGTTAAGCTGGCATCAAATACATGTGTGTCGGTTTCACCGGCTGTGCCTACAACCCATACACCTGCGTCTTTTATTTCACGTAATGTACGTGCAAGGTTAGTAACCTGAATAAGCGGTACTGTTTCAGCTGCGCCACAGGCCACTTTACGTGCAGTGCCATTAAGCTTTGCTGACTTGTCTTTAGGAACTATCACCGCATGAACACCGGCAGCATCGGCGCTACGCAAGCAGGCACCTAAATTATGCGGATCGGTAATGCCATCAAGTACCAGTAAAAACGGGGTGTCTTCGCGTTCAATGATCTCATCAAGATCTTTCTCGTTAAACACACGTGCCGCTTTCACGTTGGCGATAATGCCTTGATGTTGTTCATCTTTCGCTTTGTTATCAAGCGCTTTTCGTTGCATAAACTGTACTGAAATACCAAACTGACGCGCTTGCTCAATCACCGGCGATAAGCGCTTATCATCACGTCCTTTAAGGGCGTATATTTCTATAAAACGCTCTGGCTCTTTTGCCAAAATTGCTTCAACAGAGTGAAAGCCAAAAATTAATTCATTACTCACGAATTGTTTGCTCCTGGGCTACTACGTTTACGGGCATTTTTACCTGGTCTTTTAGGCTTTTTGACCGCTTTCTTTTTGGTTTTTTTCTTAGCGGTGGTGTCATCCGCTTTTACTTTTGATTTGCTCGCTGATTTGCCTTTTGCGGCAGGCTTTTTACCCGCCTTTGGCTTTTTGTCATCACTTGCTGACTTTTTACCCGGGATTTTACCGGCTTTAAGTTGCGAGCGAACGCTCGCTGGAGCATTTTTTTTAGGTGCACGACGACGCGCATAACGATCTTGAGCAACATCGCCTTTAAGCGTTAAGTTTATACGACGATCATCTAAGCTTACCGAGGCAACTTGTACAGTGACTTTGTCGCCTAAACGATAAACCGTATGTGTGTGCTCACCCACCAAACAATGTTTAGCTGCATCATGCTGGAAATATTCATCACCTAAATTAGTAACATGAATTAATCCATCAATTTGTAAGTCATCTAAACGAATAAATAAACCAAAGTTAGTAACCGATGAAATAACCCCGTTAAACTCCATGCCTACATGATCTTGCATGTATTCACATTTTAACCAATCGGCTACTTCACGGGTGGCATCGTCTGCGCGGCGCTCAGTGGTAGAACATTGCTCACCAAGTTGATCGACTTCATCATCGCTATACGCGTATTCACCAGAGGTTTGCTGCCCTTGTGCTTTTAATACCGCTTTAATTGCACGATGCACCACTAAATCTGGGTAACGGCGAATTGGCGAGGTAAAGTGCGCGTAAGCCGATAATGCTAAACCAAAGTGACCTATGTTATCTGGCTGATAAACCGCTTGTTTCATTGAGCGCAGCAGCATAGTTTGAATAAGTTCAGCCTCTGGACGGTCACCTAAACGAGCCAATACATGAGTAATTTCTTTCGGGGTTGGTTCATCACTTAGCGTGCTTTCAATCCCCAGCTCAGTTAAAAACTGAGTAAAGTTACCCAGCTTTTCGCTATCGGGTTCATCGTGTACTCGATACAGTGCGCTGGCTTCGTGTTTTTCCAGTAACTTAGCCGCCGAAACATTGGCTAAAATCATACATTCTTCAATGAGCTTGTGCGCATCGTTACGAATAACCGGCACAATTGATTCTATTTTACGCTGTGCGTTAAATACAAAGCGAGTTTCGAGTGTTTCAAACTCAATGGCACCACGCTCTTGGCGCGCTGCTTTTAATGCCATGTACATTTGCTGTAAGTCAGTTAAATGTGGCACCACGGCTGCGTATTCTTTACGTAACTTTTCATCGTTTTGTAAAATGGCATTTACTTTGGTGTAAGTTAAACGTGCATGTGAGTTCATCACCGCTTCGTAAAACTTATAACCTGAGAGCTTACCCTCTTGCGATACGGTCATTTCTGCAACCATACACAAGCGATCAACCTCAGGGTTAAGCGAGCACAAACCGTTAGATAATACTTTTGGTAGCATTGGAATAACTTGCTCAGGGAAATACACTGAGTTACCGCGCTCTATCGCTTCTTTGTTAAGCGGCGTGTTCATACCTACATAATGTGATACATCGGCAATGGCTACCCATAAGCGCCAGCCACCCGACTTTTTAGGCTCACAGTATACAGCATCATCAAAATCACGAGCGTCTTCGCCATCTATGGTCACAAGCGGTAAGCCGCGTAAATCAACTCGACCTTGTTTATCGGCTTCTTCAACAAATTCACCTAAGTGGGCAACTTGTTGCTCAACCTCTTCAGGCCATACGTGTGGAATATCGTGATTACGCAGCGCAACTTCAATTTCCATACCCGGCGCTAAATGCTCGCCCAGTACGTCGATAACTTTACCTACCGCATTCATATTACGGCTTGGATTTTGGGTTATTTGCACTTGCACCATTTGGTTATGGCGCGCGCCTTTTTCGTTACCCGGTAGAATAATAATGTCTTGGGTAATGCGCGGATCTTCAGCCACAACAACGGCAATACCATGCTCAACAAAATAGCGGCCAACAATAGGCGCTCGCTCATTAGTAAGTACTTTGATGATGCGTGCGTCGCATTTTGAGCCTGAGCCGCGTTTAGTGCCTTTGGCAAGAACGATGTCACCGTGAAGCACCATATTCATTTGATGCTTGGCAATAAACCAATCTTTGCTCTCGCCTTCAACTTCTAAAAAGCCAAAACCGTCTCTGTGACCGACTACTTTGCCTTTGGTTAAACCGGCTTCGTCAATCAGGGCATAACATTTAAATTTATTAAAATACAGCTGCCCATCACGCTCCATGGCGCGAAGTCGGCGCTTAAATGCTATTTGTCGTTCTTCATCGTTGACTGCGAGTTCTTCACATAGTTGTGCGTAGTTAGCAGGTTTGGAACGCTCTTGCAGGTGAGTAAGTATAAACTCACGACTAGGGACTGGGTTTTCGTACTTTTCTTGTTCTCGACTGAGATTTGGATCTTGGTTTGACATTCACTATCTTGTTAGTTGGTTATGTAAGTATTTTAACTCATATACTCGCAATGAGACAGGTAAAAGCCATTAAACTTTTAATAAAGCGTTATTACCTTTTGCATTTTGTGAAAATATAAATAAATAACGCTTAACATGTACTTAATTTAAGAGCTTAAAAGTGAGTAAAATAGAAGTGCTGATGTTTACTCACTTTTATATAAACAGCTTACTTTTGCTGTAGTTTCTTCCACAATAGCGTGCTGATGTGTTCAATAAAAGCCGCATCTTGTGCAGCCATAACATCGAGTATTGGTTTGTTCATTTGGGTTTTGTTTTGAGAGTATATCCAGCGATTTTTATTAAAGCTTTGCGCAAACTCTAACACACCCGTTTGCAAGGCTTGCTCATCAGCAAAGGTGGCCTCTATAACGTTATGTTGTAATAATTTTTGCGCATCAACGCGCTCACCGGTCATGGCTAAGCGGTTAAAAAATTGCGGATTAATCGCTTTATTAATAATCGGAAACATAGACGGTACAAACGGCACTAATACATCGACTTCGGGGAAACAAAAGAAGCCTTTGTCTGATTTCATAAAACGAAAATCACAGGCACACGCCAGTACCGAACCATTACCATAAGTGTGGCCGTTTAGCGCGGCAATAATAGGCATAGGAAAAGTAACAATACGTTTAAACAAGGCACCTATCGAGTTCATAAAATCGGCAATTATTTGTGGTGTGTTGTCAGGGTTTGCCATCCACTGTAAATCAATGCCTAACGACCAACTTTTATCGCTGCTTGAAGTTAACACCACCGCTTTAATATGCTCGTTAGCCTCAATCGTATCTAGGTGTTGATTAAACTCGTTTATAAAGGTTGGATTATGGCGGTTTTCTGCTGTATTCATAGTAAGGATAGCCGTGCTTCCTTGCGTGGTAATTTCTATTAATGCTGTCATTAGACCCTCATTTAGTGCTTTTAGCTGCGCTTTTAGCACTTTTCATTACTTTTATAATTATAAATAGAATAGTAATACGTTGTATGAAATTTATAAAGCGTCTATTTTTGTAACCATTAAAGAAGCGAGAGCTTAAGCCATAGCGTTTAAATATTCGCGCAATTACAACCACCCTTTTTGTCGGGCTATACGTGCTGCATCAATTCGGTTTGTGGCATTGAGTTTAGCAATTGCATCGGATAAATAATTACGCGTTGTGCCTTCACTTATATAAAGCTGTTTTGCTATTTCGCTGGTTTTTAAGCCATCACTTGCAAGTTTTAACGCTTTGCGTTCTTTATCTGTGAGTGGATCGGTATCGTCTAATGCGTTAATTGCCAGCTCTGGGTCAATCACCTTTTGCCCTTGCATTACTTTTTTAAGCGCATTGATTAGCTCTTCGCTTGGCGCTTCTTTTAAAATAAAACCTTTAACACCCGCACTTAAAGAACGCCTAATATAACCGGCTCGCGAAAAGGTGGTCATAATTACCATGTTAATTGCAGGGTGCTTAGCGGCTATTTGTTCACTAAGCTCAATACCATTCATGCTTGGCATCTCTATGTCTGTTAAAACAATATCTGGGTGTAAGTCTTCACTAAGCGCGTTGATTTCATTTAACGCATCTTGGCCATTACTTGCTTGACCAATCACCTCAATATTGAAATCAAGGCTTAATAAGGCTGCAACTGCGTCGCGAACCAGCGCTTGGTCTTCAACTAAATAAACTTTGATCATTTTAAATCCTCAGCACTCAGTGGCAGCACAACAGTTAAAGTAAATGTGTCGCCACAGGTAAATGTTGCATTGCCATTTAATTGCTCAGCCCGCTCTTTAATGCCATTTAAACCATTACCTGCTTTTAATGTAGTGCATGGCGCATTATCAATAACGTTGATAACTAATTGCTGCTTTGTTTGCTCTATATTGATAGAACCGTTTTTTGTACTGCTATGGCGTAATAAATTAGTAACCGACTCTTTAATAATAAGGCTCGCAATGCCCTCTACTTTAACGGGTAAGGTCGCTAAATTAACGTTAAATTTTATGTTAAAACCTTGCGCTATAAGCGTTTGTTTTAGCTGTGCGATTTGGCTCACTAGATCGAGTTGCTTTAAATCGCTTACCGCGTTTCTTACATCGCTAAGCAATTGCCTTGCAAGGTTTGCTACTTGGGCTATTTCGTTATTGGCCTGATCGTATCGTTCACCTTGATTTAGTTTATTCGCAAGCTCAGCTTTTAAAGCTATTGATGACAGTGAGTGACCTAAAATATCGTGTAAATCTCGGGCTATGCGTTCACGCTCAGCAATGGCTGCTAGTTGCTCCAATTGCTTTGCGCTTTCTTGTTCGCGCTTTTTATGTTCGCGCTCTCTTTTTGCCGCTATACCATAGCTAAATAGGGCCGCACATAAAATTAAAGCCACCGCTAAAAAGTACTCAAGCTTGGCTATATCGCCCACATAGGAACTTAGCAAAACAGTTAAAATTATCGCTAATGCGGCATAAACTCTTTGATAATTGCTATATGTATAGCCCGCTACATAAGCTATAAAGCCAAATAAGGTTGGTGTACCAGCGCTATAAAAAGTGGCACTAAAACACACCAGTAACATAGCGATAAATAACTTAGTTACTCCCCCATTTTTGCAATTTATTGCTTTTACATATAACAATATAAACGCAATATAAAAGGCTAAAGACAGAGTGATTTGATGAGCCGTAAAGTTAGCAAAATCAATGATCATCGGGAGTAAATAAAAACCGGTAAAAACTAAATGACCATATTTCCAAAAATCTTTATCGCTTTGCTGAGAAAACCTGTTAACCGAGCTCATACCAATACCTCTGGCCTATTATTTTTATTTATAGCACTCTTTTTATTAATAAATACAAATAACATAAAAATGCATACGAACATAAAACAATCTACATAAGTGATAGTAAAACTTAGTGTTTCTAAAAAATCGCTAATGCTTAAGCTTGTTAAAATTAAAGAATTCATAACACCCTCCAATATAAGTAAGGTAACTATGCCAGTGGGTAAAATAGATAAGAGTGTGAAATGTCATTAACTTGGCTGACATTTGTCATGAAATAGAAAAATTCATCTTCTGAGTGTAAAAGCAATGCTAATATAGCCAAAAAAAGTGACCTGGAAATTTAATGCAGTCCCAACAACAAAGCTTAATTTATTTACATATTGCTGTCCTTTTATTTGGCGGTACCGCCTTATTCGCAAAGCTAATTGGTTTGAATGCATTAGATATTACCGCTTATCGCGCGGCTATCGCTGGGCTGGCAATTTGTGTGCTACTAACTTTGCAAAAAAAACCAATTAAGCTGCATCGCGCTAAAGATTATGTGATTGCCATTTTATTAGGCGTTGCCGTAGGTATTCACTGGGTAACCTATTTTGCAGGCATGCAATTGGCGGGAATTACCGTGGGCATGTTAGCCTTTTTTACCTATCCCGTGATCACGGTATTTTTAGAACCCCTATTTAATAAAAGTAAGCCCAAAACAAAAGATATAATAAGTGCTGTGGTGGTGATTTTTGGCATTTATTTATTGATCCCTAACGTTAATTTAGGCGATGACATCACTTTAGGTGTTGTGACGGGCGTGGTATCAGCATTATTTTTTGCTCTTCGTAATATTACTCATAAACGCTACTTTAGCGAGTATGGTGGACCGCAAACCATGTTTTACCAAACCTTAGTGGCAAGCCTGATGCTGTGTGCTTTTATTGAAGTGCCCATAACAGAAATTAATGATACTGATTTAATATTGCTGCTTATTGCCGGTGTGGTGTTTACTGCGATGCCGCATTCGTTATTTGCAGCGAGTTTAAAACATTTATCAGCAGCAACCGCTGGATTGATTTCTTGCTTACAGCCCCTTTATGGCACAATACTGGCTATAATTATTCTGCACGAACGCCCCTCAGTGATGACCCTGATTGGTGGCGCACTGATTGTTAGTGCTGCGTGCTTTGAAACTTGGTCAATTTCACGGAAAAAGCAGCCATGAAAATATTTGCACATAGAGGCGCAAGCACACACTTCCCCGAAAATACGCAAAGCGCCATTATAGCGGCGTTAAAAGCGAATGTAGATGGCATTGAGGTTGATGTACAAAGCGCGCTTGATGATTACGTTATTATTCACGATACCTACCTCGATAGAACCACTAATGGCAAAGGCAAAGTGTGCGACTTTAGTGCCCAGCAAATTAAACAGTTTGATGCAGGAAATGGCGAACAAGTCCCTACTTTGCAGCAATTAATAGACTGGAATAATAACCAAACCTTACTCAATTTAGAGCTAAAGCATACCTTTGAACTTGAAAAGTTTGCAACCGTGCTTGAAAGTAACATTGCGAACAAAAAAATAACCGCAGACAATATTTTAGTTTCATCATTTAATCATCATCAACTACACTGGCTAAAGAGCCGTTTACCGTGGCTTAAAATTGGCGCACTTACTGCATCAATTCCATTGCAGTATGCAAAGTTTGCACAAGACTTACAGGCCTACAGCATTCATATTGACAAAAACTTTATGAACAAACCGTTTGTAGACGATGCCAAAATGCGCGGTTTACAAGTATTTGCTTACACCGTAGATGAAGTCGAAGATATTAAACTGATGCTTGCCTGTGGTGTTGATGGTATTTTTACTAACGACCCTGAACGAACTAAGCATTATTTAGCGCAATTAAATGAACTATAACTAATTATTTAATTGCCATTTATGCTATAAAAACAATAATTTAGTAGGTCACTATTTAATGAGTAGCTACATGCGTATTTATAATTTTTTAGAACAAACACTGTTTTATACTTTAACCCGAAAAATAGTTGGGAATTTAAGTTTTGTTTTTTTATTTCAAGCCATTACTTTGTTTTGGTTGCACAGTAGCTTAACCGAAAACCAGCAAAGCACTGGCTTATTTTGGGCACTTGCGCTACTTATTATTGCAGGCTTTATTTTTACTATTTTTTATATGCGCTTTTTAATTGTGCGCCCGGTAAAAGCAATGCGCGATACGCTCATTAATATTAATCAACAAGATGCGAATTTAGCAGCCAAATTACCCCATTTCACGTTTGATGAATTTAGAGACTTAAGTGAGCAATACAATCAATTTACTACCCATTTAAATAGTTTATTAAGCACTACCTATACCAGCGCCCAAGAGAGTGTGCAGAGTAACAGCCAAGTAACGCAATCAATGCAACACACTGAACAATTGAGTGAGCAGCAAATTAATTTAAGCCACACCATTATTAATGCCAGTAATCAAATTACCCAAAGCCTGCAGGCTATAGTAAGCAACACTGATAGCGTACATCAGGTCAATAATGAACACCTTAATTTTGTAAAGCTCTCTGCTGGTGAGCTATCAAAACTAGTTGAGCAGGTAAGGCTTATTAATGAAATGCTGGGTAGTTTTTCTAAAACGATTGCGGGCTTGAAAGAGAACAGCGAAAACATTCGCAGTATTTTAAAAATGGTTGAAGAGTTTTCGGATCAAACTAACTTATTAGCACTAAATGCAGCCATAGAAGCGGCACGCGCTGGTGAAGCGGGGCGAGGTTTTGCCGTGGTTGCCGATGAAGTTCGTACCCTATCGGTAAAAGTAAGCGACGCAACACGCCAAATTAGTGATTTTATTACCCAAATGAATGAGCTCGTTAATGAAACGAATAAAGAGTCAGAGCAATTAATAAACCACTCAAATAATGCGCAAACATCAATTAACACCACCTCTGATGGGTTTGGTAAAATGCTCAATGAGTTTGAACATAATCAACAACAATTGCAGCAAATAGCCAATGCCGTACACTTGCTCGAAGATACCCAAAACCAAACGCATGAATCGGTTGAGCAAATTGTGGCGCTAGGCGAACAAGCCAAGCAACAAATAGATACAGCACTGCATGATTCTGAACAATCACAAAAGCTAAGCCAACAAACCCAACAACAGTTAAAACGCTTTGTAGATTAGGCAATAACAATTTCACCCAAGCCGCGATTATGCTAAATTAAGCGGCTTGTCATTTAACTGTGTGAAGTATGTGAGCGACGTAAAACCAAACTATGAACAGCTAGCCCAGCAAATAAAATTATGGGGCCAACAACTTGGCTTTAGTGAAGTGGGCATTACTGACATTGATTTAACTAAGCATGAAGCACAGCTTCAGCGTTGGCTTGATGCAGGGTATCATAGTTCAATGGATTACATGGCTGCACATGGAATGAAACGCGCCCGCCCTAGCGAACTAGTCCCTGGCACGCAACGAGTTATTTCAGTAAAAATGAATTACCTGCCGCCAGATTCAGGCTTTGCCAAAAACCTTAAAAATAACGAGAAAGCCTATATCAGCCGCTATGCGCTTGGCCGTGACTATCACAAATTAATGCGTAATCGGCTCAAGCAATTAGGTAAAAAAATTGAACAGCAGGTAGGTGACTATGGCTTTAGGCCTTTTGTTGATTCAGCGCCAGTGCTTGAGCGTCAATTAGCTGAAAAAGCAGGGCTTGGCTGGCGAGGTAAACATTCTTTATTAATCAATAAAGAGGCTGGTTCTTGGTTTTTTTTAGGCGAGTTATTTGTAGATTTACCACTGCCTATTGATGATGAAAACACGTTCGAAGGTTGTGGTAAATGTGTTGCCTGTATAACCCTTTGCCCTACCGGCGCTATTGTAGAACCTTATGTGGTAGATGCACGTAAATGCATATCGTATTTAACCATAGAGCATCAAGGGGCTATTCCAGAGCAATACCGAACCTTAATGGGTAACCGCATTTATGGTTGCGATGATTGCCAGTTAGTGTGCCCATGGAATCGCTATGGACAAATTACCGACGAGCAAGACTTCCACCCCCGTACACAATTAAAAAATAAAGACTTACTCGCATTATTTGCCTGGGATGAAACTACCTTTTTAACAAATACCGAGGGCAGCCCTATTCGGCGTATTGGCCATGAGCGTTGGTTACGAAATATAGCGGTTGGCTTAGGCAACGCAGATTTTAGCCCAGCGATTATTCATGCACTTGAAGATAAACGCAAAACGGTCAGTGACATGGTGAATGAGCACATAGAATGGGCACTTACCCAGCAACATGATAAACAAAGACAAAAGCTGCGCAAAACAGCACGGCTAATACGGATTGTTGAAAAAGGCCTACCCAGAGACGCATAAGCCTATTGCCTAAAAAACGCGACATAATGTCGCTGATACAAGCTATCTGCCTAATCGTAGCGACGAGTTTAGCCCGCGCCTCGCAGCCCGTAACCCGCACCTTTAACCTTTCAACAATAAAGCAAGATCTTGCTCTATTTCTGCAAAGGCTTTTTTAACTTGATCTACTGACTCCTGACGTGCAACCGAGTTTTGTATGGTTTCGTCTACTTTTTTATAAATAAAAATTTCTTGGTCTTCATCCAATCCCATAGTTGGGATCCGCTCTTCGAGTTCTTCTTGTAAATGCTTAAATACTTTTTCGTTATTAATACGACTGTCGTTCAACATCCCAATTAAACGATGAAACTTACTATGCACAGTACCAGCAACTTTATTTAACCGCTCCTGCTGCGATACCAGCATCTGCTTGGTGGTAATGGCTCGTAATTGTTGCTCGGTTACACTTACAATAAAGCAAATATGATCACGTATGCGTCCGTGCTTTTGCTCGTCATGCTCTGGCATATTTAAAATCAGTAAACTCACAAGCTCGTAGTTAACCAAAATGCGATGAGAAAACTCATGCAATCGTCCTTTGCTTTTAAGCATTTCAAATAACTCAATTACAATTGGAGAACACACCCCATTGAGCGCAAAGTGCGACTTAGTATCGTTACATCTAAATTCAATATTACTTTGTAGGCCAAATGCCTGTAAGCATTCTACTAATGCTTTGCCAAGCTCTTGTATATCGTTAATAAAACCAATATTTTCAATGTAATTTACTATCTGACCCATTTCGCTGCTATTTGCCATGGCATTAAAGGCGGTAGAGGTCGCTTCTTTTACTTGCTTTTCAAGCTGTTGTTTTTCTATTAAGACTTGATTTAGTTTATTCAGTTTTTGCTTTAATTCGTCGTGCCCAAACGGTTTTACAATATAGTCTTCCGCGCCTACTGAATAACCTTCCATGCGCTCCTCAACCGTACCTCTTGCAGATACAAACATCACGATGATGTCATGGGTAATGGGGTTAGCTTTAAGCTCTTTACATACTTCATAACCATTCATTTTTGGCATACTTACATCAAGTAATATAACTTGAGGCATATACTCTTCAACCATACTTAAGCATTCAGGGCCGCTTGAAGCTAGCTTAAGTTCAAAATCAAGATCCTCTAATATTTCTTCAATTATTTCGAGGTTAAATGGTTCATCGTCGACTGCAAGAATTTTAGTTAAAGCCATAATTTTTCATCCATATAAATTAAAACAATTCGATTGTTAGCCGCTATTTTTCACTAATTGCTCATCAGCTAGGTATTCATCTAAGTTTATTTCTAAAGGAACTTGTATCGAAATTGTTGTTCCACCAAGGCTGTTATTGCATGCTTTAATACTGCCTTGATGCAATGAAACAAACTCACGACACAAGGTAAGACCCAACCCGGTTCCACCTGCACCACTATTCGTTTTACTGCTTTGCTCAAATTTATTGAAAACCATTTCAAGTTCCTCTTCAGGTATTCCAATACCGCTATCTATCACTGCAATGTTTGCATTGTCATCGTCTCTTTGCATGACAACTTCAACAGTACTGTGCTCTTCACTAAATTTGAGTGCATTACTCAATACATTTCTCAAAACCTGATTTATTTGCTCTTCATCGCACTGTGCAACAATCGGCGCGTTATCAGAGCTAAAAACAATATTTATATCTTTTTCAATAGCAATACCGGCAACATCATCAATACTGGTTTTAACAATAGTCGCTAAATCATAAGCCCGTGGGTTGAATGGAAATTTACCAACATCTAATTTAGAAAGGTCGAGTAAATTATTAAGTAACGATAGTAGTCTTTGCCCACTTGATTCAATACGAGTTAAATACTTCAAAAGTTTATCTTTGCTAAAATCACCCTCTTGTAACTTGCTAATACCAAAACGTGAAAAGCTCAATATAGAGTGCATAGGGGTTCTTAGCTCATGCGACATATTTGCCAAAAACTCTGATTTACTTAGATTAGCCGCTTCGGCAATATTTTTCGCATGCTCAAGCTGTGAAGTACGTGCCCTTACTTGCTCTTCTAAAAGATCTTTGGCTTCCAACAGTAGATCTTCTTTTTGTTTTAAATGGCTAACATTTTTAAAAATAACCGCTAACGCTATTTCGCCATGGTGGTCTATTTCATTAAATGATCCAACTAGCGGAATTTTACTTCCGTCTTTATTTACAATGTGTAAGTCACAACTAAACTGACGATTACTGTTTAATGTAGAGATTTTATCTTTTATTGCCTGCACCGAGTCATCATCTAAAAAATGAAATAACGAGTGAGCAATGAGCTTTTTAAACTTTAAATTAAATAATTTTAAGCAGGCATCATTGGCCTCGACTATCTTGCCTTTGCGTTCAAATAATAAAATAGGATCGGGGGTATTTTTAAAAATGACCTGCAGTAGGCTGTCTTTTTCAATCAGCACATCAACTGTTTCTTGTAATCTTTCTACTAGCTCAGCATTGTGACGTTTTAGCAGCTCGGTTTGCCATAATTTATGTACAGCTTGTAGTAACACATTGTCATTTAAAGGCTTGATTAAAACATCTTCAACACCTTGGCGAATGGCTTCTAACATAGATTGTTCAGGGCGTGAGGTTACTAACAAGCAACGACTATGCGGTTGTATTTTTTTTAAACTCGAAAATATCTCTAAACCAGAACCCGGTTGTAAGCTAAAGTCACTGATTAAAATATCAATACTCCTGAGCTTGGCAATATTAATTGCTTCATCATGGTTTGTTGCGGTGTATACCTCAATATGAGCGCCATAAAGGCTACTTTTGAGTGACTCTAATCGCTCATTAACATGGTCAACGAGTAAAATTGTCGGTAGTTTAAAAATGTGATCTGGACCTATCTCTAATAAGGCCTCAATTAAAGACGTTATTTCTTTATTAGAAAAGAAGGGGTAGATAATGGTGGCATTGGGTATCAAGTCATTTAATTTGGAAAATGCGCTAAGCAACTCCCCTGATTCCGCTTTTGGCGCTAATAACAAAAATGATTGATAAGTCGCTTTTTCAACAACTATCGATACAACATCGGTTGGCACGCCTTGAGAAAATACCAGTAAGTCATAAATGTCTATGTCTGTATTTTCATCAAACATAGCAAAGTGGACTAATTCAACTTGGCAGCCAATTAGTTCTAATAACACTTTTAAGCGCATAGCAATCATGCTACTGCTATCAATAATAAGTATTTTTCTCGCCATTTAGACACACTTTAAAGAGTTAATTAAACACCTTTTCAGCATAGTCTAGAATTTTTGGTTTAGCATAATCACCTACGTAAAAGTGAATTTTGCTGCCTTTTGTTATGGTACTAGGTTAAATGCTTACCAAAAATAGTCAGGCTGTACAGCTGATTGTCCATTCTTGCTACGTTAGGCAGCTCTCCCCATACTGCAAAATCAAAATGCTTAAATAATTTAATGCTCGGTTCGTTGTGACTAAAAATAAACCCAAGTAATACTTCTATATTAAGCTGCTTGGCTTGTTGTTGTGCAAATTGCATCAGCTTTTTACCCAACCCTTTTCCTTGGGCTGCTGCCGTAATGTAAATGCTTAACTCAACGGTGCCATCGTAAGCTGGGCGACCATAAAACGATTTATAACTAAGCCACGCTAATACTTGGTTGTTCTCACAGTAAACAAAAATAGGGCGTTGAGCAGTATGGCTATCAAACCAAGGTTGTTTATCAGCGACGGTCACCTCTTCGGTATCGGCGGTGACCATTCGACTAGGGATAGTTTCATTGTAAATAGCAACAATGGCAGTTAAATCATCAGGTTTTGCTAAACGTATAGTCATAGAAAATAAAGTAAAATTGATCAATTTAGCCTATAGTAGCGTATGATAAGTTACATAAATACTCTAAAAACGCGCTTAAGGTAATAGCATGATAAAAAAAATAATACTTGGTTTAACCCTCGCGTTAAGTTGTGTTTCGCTAAATACATATGCCGCAGACTCGCCCGCCCCTTCATTAGATGCAAACACCTGCAATGATTTCACGAATGTTTCACTTAGAAAGTTGCGCTCAACTGAAACCATTAACTTATGCGATTTTAAAAACCAGCCTCTTTTAATTGTTAACACTGCGAGTAACTGCGGTTTTACGCCGCAATTTGAAGGTTTAGAAGCGCTTTATAATAAATACAAAGACGAAGGCTTGGTGGTATTAGGCTTTCCATCAGATGATTTTTTTCAAGAAGAGAACGATGAAAAAGATACCGCAAAAGTGTGTTATGTAAATTATGGTGTTACTTTCCCTATGCTGGCCACCAGCGCAGTACGTGGTAGTGACGCAAACCCTATTTTCAAGCATTTAAACGCCCAAACCAGTTCACCAAACTGGAACTTTTATAAATACGTGGTATCGGCCGATCGCAAAACGATTACGCGCTTTAACAGCCGCGTAGCACCGGATTCAGCAAAACTAGAAAGCACAATCAAAAGTGCATTTTAACTTTGTGTTTTCAGTTTAACCTTACTAAGATGTTGCTATCAAATTTAAAAAACTAAACTTACAGGTAGGAGAACTTATGGCAGTTGCAAGTGCAAGGCACATACTCGTAGACAGTGAAGCACAATGTTTAGACCTTAAAGATAAAATTGAGCAAGGTGAAGACTTTGCAGAACTCGCTAAACTGCACTCTAATTGTCCATCAGGTCAAGATGGTGGTGCATTAGGTGAGTTTGGCCCAGGTATGATGGTGCCTGAATTTGACAAGGTGGTATTTTCAGCGCCGCTAAATCAAGTACAAGGCCCTGTACAAACACAGTTTGGTTACCATTTATTAGAAATAACCAGCCGCTCAGAGTAAGTAAATCGATTTATTAATAAAGCCGCATCAGCGGCTTTTTATTTATGTGGAGTTGGCAAAAGCCCCATTATGCAACTATTTGGCTCTATTCCTTCCCCTTATGTTCGCCGTATTAGAATCTGGGCACAACAAAACAATTGTGCGCTTGAATTTATTAATCTCGATATTTTTTCTAAAGACGATCGGCCGTTGGTGGTCACAAAAAATCCAGCAGCCAAAATTCCTATATTGGTCGATGACACGCTTACCCTAAGTGATTCAAATACCATACTGCGTTATTTACTTGAAAAAACCCAGCAACCCCCACTTACATGGCCTCAAGAGCACTTTTTAATTAGGGCCTGTTGATCTTTCAAGGTTAAATTTACAGCAGTCTGTTTGGTATTTAGGCAAGGCAGAGCCTATGTGGTGTGGTTATTCCCCATAAATAGGCGATAACGTAGCATTAATGCCAAACAGGCGCTGCCCGAAGGGTTCTGCCTAGGGGCGATTAACTCTTTGTTGCCTACATGGATGTAGGTAAGGGGCGTGAGCAGGACGCGGAAGCTTTGCTCGGTTTTTACTTAGCCCACTAGGTTACAAACCTCGCGCCGCGATTAAATCGCCCCTAGTTTGAAGAAATTTTAATCCGTAAAGGTCAACAGGCCCTAGCATCAATGCCTGCAATGATTCATTCGTTGAATTACTGTTATGCCAACGTTCTGGATTTGATACGCAAGCCGATAAGCTGTTTTTTAATCTGCAAAATGAGCGAGTTGCGCAAACATTACACTATTTAAATGATCATTTATGCGATGATGAATTTAAAAGCTGTGAATGCCTCAACATCAGTTTATACTGCTTACTTGATTGGATATGCTTTCGTGAACTCACTGATTTTAGCGCGCAGCCGCAATTAGTTAAGTTTTATGAAGCGTTTAGTCAGCGTCAAGCGGCTAAAAATACCAACCCTCGACTTAAATTTTAAAAGGTGGATACATGAGCGATATCGAAATTGAATCACAACTAGTTAGCTTTGTAGAAAAAGTACGTGTTAGTGAGCAGATCTGGGCACTGGGTGCCGATGATGGTGGCTTTGTTGTATGTGAGTCAAATCAGTTTGACGACACCGATGTACTTTTACTGTGGGAATCACAAGACGCAGCACAAGCACAATGTAAAGAAGAGTGGCAAGACTACAGCCCTGTAGAAATAAACCTTGATGAGTTTTTAGATGATTGGGTTGAAGACCTAAAATCTGATGATGCATTAGTGGGTTTAAATTGGAATGACGATCAGGTGTGTGTAGAAATTGAACCAGTTGGTTTAGCTCGCGCGCTAAGCGAATAAGTTTTAGGCGTTAGTTCGCTGACATTATCCCAACTAACAGCAACGGTTAGTTGGGGTATAAAAATAATAAAAACTGTCAAGGTAATACGTTGAAAACCCATCTTGGTCGTCGTCCATTTTCAGCTATGGAGCTGCATACGCTCTATAACGGATATATTTATAGTGATACACGGCTTGCCCGCGAACAAGCTAAACACTGGCATTTTTGGCTGCCCTTAATTGCTTATTACAGTGGCGCTTACAGTGATGAAATTGGCTGCTTAACCCTTGATGACCTAATACTTAAAAATAATATTCTCTGTTTTAGTTTTCATACCCACGGTAAAATTAAGCCACGTTTAGTGCCTGTTCATCACGCCCTTATTAGCGCTGGGTTTAATGACTATTTAGCTTATGTAAAAGCACAAAATCACTCCCGTTTAATGTTCGATCTTCCTGCTAAAACAGGGCGCTATAGCGAAAAAGTGCGCATATGGTTTTCGGGAGAAGGTGAACGCGCGGGGTATTTGCAAAAATGTGCAATTCCTTCGGTGGATCAACTCGGTATGAAAACCGCCATTAGTAGCTTACGGCTTAACTTTGAACAGCAAATTCGTATTTATGCCCTGCAAGCAGGCAACAAAGACTGCTTTAATTATTTAATGGGCTTTAATGATTACCCTCATGATAACTTTAACGATATAGCCTTGTTAAATAAGGTACTACAACAGATCCGGGTTATCAATTCCCATATTCATTGGCAGCGGTTTTTAGCCCGAGATAGCCACTGACAAACTTTGTTACTCTTTTCCTTAGCTATCTGCGCTTACTCTAGTAAAAAAAGCTGTTAGGATGAAGTGCCGTCTATATGACTGTTTCTAACAACAAAAAATCTAGGGATAACTATGTTTTTAAAAAGCCTCTTAACCGTGAGCGTTGCGCTTGCGATGAATGCTGCTCACGCTAACGAATTCGTCATTGAAAAACTCGCAAAGCCAAGTTCACAAAAAGTCGCTTTAACGCTCGACCCAAGTCAGGATACCTTTACAGGAATGACCGAGATCAGCTTAGAAGTGCTCAAACCAACACACTACATTGAGCTCAATGGTGTTGATTATGCAACTAAAATGGTGCAACTCCTAGGTGAGCAAAACTGTGATTTAAACAGCGAAATGCTTAAAACAGGTAAAGTTAAATTTAGCTGTGAAGAGCAAATTCAGCCAGGTAAATACACCTTAAAAATAGATTTTTCAGCGCCTTATAACCGCCAGAGTGTGGGGTTATATAAAACCCTAGATCAAGGCGTTCCGTACTTGTTCACGCAATTTGAAATGAGTGATGCGCGCCGTGCATTTCCGGTGTTTGACGAACCAAGCTATAAAATTCCGTTTCAGTTAACCATTACCGCCCCCACCTCACAAAAAGTGTATTCAAATACACCTGAGCTAAAAACGACGGTGAATGGCGATATGACCACCCATTACTTTGATAAAACGCCACCAATTCCATCTTACTTAGTGGCTATGGCTGTAGGTCCATTTGAAGAGCTAGAAATTAAAGGCATGCCTATTCCTGGGCGTGTGATCACCCCACAAGGTAAAATTCATTTAGCGCAATATGCAAAAGAGAACATGCCTAAAGTACTGGGCGCACTTGAAGAGTACTTTGGTATTCCTTATGTATATAAAAAGCTAGATTCAGTGGCTGTTCCAGAGTTTCCGTTTGGCGCTATGGAAAACTCAGGCTTAGTGACTTACCGCGAAGATATTCTTCTGGTTGATTTAGAAGCTGCAACGCGTAGTAAAAAACAACGTAATGTCTCTATTATTGCCCATGAATTAGCTCACCAATGGTACGGTAACTTAGTGACTATGAAGTGGTGGAACGACTTATGGTTAAACGAGGCGTTTGCAAGCTGGATGGCGGCAAAAATTACTAAGCAGCTTAATCCTGAGTTTGAATCACACCTAGATTTACCACAAAACAACGTAATGGCGTTAGATGCACGTTTAAGCACTAAGCCAATTCGTAAACCAATTAAAACCGAAGCCGATATTATGGACGGTTTAGGCCTTGCCTACAGCAAAGGCAGCTCAGTACTGGCGATGGTTGAAAACTGGATTGGCGAAGAGGCATTTCAAGCTGGTATTCAGAACTACTTAAAAGAATTCTCCTATAAAAATGCAGAAGCTGCCGATTTATGGGAAGCACTTGGTAAGGCTTCAAATAAAGATGTAGCGAGCGTTTTAAAATCGTTTATTGAACAGTCGTCATTCCCGCTAATTAACGTTAAGCAGCAAGGTAAAAGCATTACGATTTCGCAAAGTCGTTTTGCCAATGCCGGTGTTGAAGCCCCTGCTCAACTGTGGAATGTACCGGTTGCGATTAAATATGGTGCTGGCGATAAAGTACAAACAGCCAATGTATTATTAAATAAACAAAGCCAAACGCTAGCATTAGACTTTGAACCAGAGTGGATTTATCCAGATCAAGGCGCGCTAGGTTATTACCGTTGGGTAATGGATGATGCGCAATTTAATGCGTTAATAGATAATGCAGCTAGGGTATTAAACGACCGTGAACGCTTAGCCCTATTATCGGCAACAGATGCCCTACTTGATGCCGGTGTCATTTCAGCGGCTAAATTAATGCAAACGCTTGAAGTATTTGCCAGCGATAGTCATCCGCGTGTTGCTAATACTGCTTTAGGTTATTTAGCGTCACAGCAGCGTACTTTTAAAGACGATAGCAATAAAGATTTATGGCCTACGTTTATTCAAAATGCGGTGATGCCTGCCGCTAAAAAATATGGCCTAGAAGCAAAAATGGGCGAAGATGGCGCAGTAGCTCAACTTCGTGCCGCGGTGGTATCACGCTTAGGGTTTGATGGTGAAGATAAAAATGTGATCAATAAAGCCAAACAGCAAACACAAGCTTACTTAAACGATCCACAAAAGGTAGACCCTTATTTAGCAGGTACTTATTTACGTCTTGCGGCTTTTCATGGGGATAAGGCGTTGCTAGATCAGTTTATGACAACCTTTAAAACCACCAAAGATCCACAAGTGCGTACCAATATGCTGGCAGCAATGGGTTACTTTGGTAAACCTGAACTACAAAAAGCGGTACTGGCGTATAGCTTAACAGACGAAGTAACGGCTTCTGATATGCGTACTATTTTATCGGGTCAAAGTTACACCGATGAACGCCAAGCACTGTTTATTGATTGGATTTATAACAACTACGATAAAGTAACAGCAAGCTTGCCACCATTTTTTGTGCCAAACTTACCTTACTTTACTACCGCCAGCTGTGACGCTGACAGTTTAGCTACGACGCAAAGTTTCTTTGACGCTAAACTGGAAGCTGTACCCGGTTATGCGCGTACGTTAAGTAAACTTGCAGAGAGCACCAATGACTGTATTGCACTTAAAAACCGTGAACTGAAATCAGTCAATAGCTTTTTAAATAGTAAATAAGTTAAAGTTTAAAGGATGGCGGGCTGCGGGCGACGAGTAACGGGCCGAAAACCTCAAACTCGGGCTAATGGCTGATGTTTTCTCATTTACTTCTCATTGTCTTCTCTTTGTGTAATAAGATCTTAAAAAATTTATTCACAAAGAGGTTAAGAGGCGCTGCGCTTTTAGAGGTAGTAATTAAAGACAAAGGTTAAAGGTTAAAGATTTTATCTTGCACCTTTTGCCTTTAGCCCTGCACCACTCTATTAACCGCCAATAATCATCGTTAGCTTTGCTATAAACTCTTTTGCCGCTTGTTCAGAGTTAATTTTAAAAGCGACACCATAATGAATAGGCTGCGTACTTTTATAAATACGGGTAGGAAAACGGGTCATTTCACTGCTATGAAAATAGCCTTGAGTACGCACAACCCCATCAATATCAGTAAAGTCATCGCTAAACACTTCAAATGCAGGTCGGATCACAATTTTACCTTTACCTGCTTCCGCATGGGTATAAAACGCTTCTTTAGAGTTTACTAGCATATACTCAGCTATGTTTTTTATTTTAAAGTTACTTCTACACTCTAGTTTGATCAGCTGCTCGGTTAACTCGTCTGCACTAAATGCCACGTGACTTTCCTTTTTATTTAATAGGGGGTTAGGGTCTGTTGACCTTTCAAAGTTAAATTTGCAGCAGTCTGTTTGGTATTTAGGCAAGGTAAAGCATATGTAATGTGGTTATTCCCCATAAATAGGCGATAACGCAGCATCAATGCCAAACAGGCACTGCCCTTCGGGTTCTGCCTAGGGGCGATTTACTCTTTGTTGCTCAGTTTTGACTTAGCCCACTAGGTTACAAACCTCGCGCCGCGATTAAACCGCCCCTAGTTTGAACAAATTATAATCCGCAAAGGTCAACAGACCCTAGACTAACTCATGCATGAGTGAAAGTCCGAAATTTATTTATTCACTACACACAAACGCTAATTGCTGATTTTTATAACTCAACCGGCTTATTTCAGTATCGCAATATTGGCTTAAATCAAGCCACTGCGATATAGCAGAGCCGCGTGTTAATTTACGCTGGTAAACACGGTTTTTAATTGCGTAAGCAATGGTATTTTCATCTTTTAAGATGAAGTCTTGTACTTGGTTTGGCAGTCTAAGTATATCGGTAACTTGCTTAGTTTGTGGATCAAAACGCGCTAAGTGATGCTGCCCGTGTTTACTATGGCTAAATAAAAACTCAGCCTGCACTTTATTATAAATAAGCGTGCGACCAATATCGCTTGCTACCACCTCACCTTTTGCCGCAGCAACCGAGGTATATTGCAAAGTGTGTGGTTCGCCTAAAATAAACATCACTAAATCGTTGTTACTTCCCCAAGCGTGATAGCCTACAGGTTCAATCCAATCAAAAATACGACTTGCAGCCAACTCGGGTGCCAACGGATATTGCCATAGCTTTTGTTTACCATCATCTTCAACGACAATCGCCGATAAGTGCTGCCCATCCGGTGTTAAAGTGGGCGAGTATTCACTTTGTGGCGTATTAGTGACCATAGACGTTTGTTTTGATGATAAGCTGTAAAGCGCAATATCTGTTTGACTCTGGTCATTACTGATTATTTCTCGGGTATAGTATAGGCCGGTGTCGGTTAAATGGGGTTGATTGTTATAGCTCGTTTTATCACTAACAATGCTTACACGTATACCATGTGGAGTATTTAAATCGGCGAGCAAAATTTGGCTTTTAGGCATACTTGCCTGAGCAATATCTAGCGTTAAAGCATTTATAGCTATAAGCCCTAACAACGGTTTAATCAGTTTCATGCTTTCTCTCGTTTTAATTTTAAGCACCTCATGATAACGTTATTTACTGATGACGTCACTTGACCTAAGTCAGTCAACTCTTTATAACTAACGGGTCATAAAAAAGAGAACAAACATGTCAGCTAAACACCCTATTATTGCAATCACCGGTTCATCTGGAGCGGGCACAACAACCACCACTAACGCCGTGAAGCATATTTTCCGTAGCCTTGATATCAATGCGGCATTTATCGAAGGTGATAGCTTTCATCGTTATACACGTCCTGAAATGGACAAAAAAATTCGTGAAGCACAGCAAGAAAGTAAACACATTAGCTATTTTGGCCGAGAAGCTAACGACTTTGGCGCCTTAGAAGACTTATTTACTAAATACGGTGAAACCGGCGAAGGAAAACTTCGTCGTTATTTACACACCTTTGATGAAGCCGTGCCTTACAACCAGTTACCTGGGACATTTACCCCATGGCAAGAACTTGAGCAAAATACAGATCTGATGTTTTACGAGGGTCTACATGGCGGTGTAGTTGATGAAGATCATGATGTTGCTAAACATGTTGATTTACTCATTGGCATGGTGCCTATTATTAACCTTGAATGGATCCAAAAGCTCATTCGCGACACCTCAGAACGCGGCCACTCTCGTGAAAAAGTCATGGACTCTATTGTGCGCAGTATGGATGACTACATTAATCATATAACGCCGCAATTTTCTCGTACCCATATTAACTTTCAGCGAGTCCCCACCGTTGATACTTCCAACCCATTTAGCGCTAAAGATATCCCCTCCCTTGATGAAAGCTTTGTTGTGATTCGCTTTAGGGGGATTGATGATGTTGATTTTCCGTATTATTTGCGGATGATTGAAGGCAGTTTTATGTCGCGTATAAACACCTTAGTGGTGCCTGGTGGTAAAATGGGTCTCGCGATGGAACTGGTGCTCACGCCTCTAATAAAAGATATTATTTTGAAAAAACGCGCCTTAGCAAAGTTAGCCCCGCCTGAAATTCCTATTTAGACTCTTTTTTGTGAACCCTAACTCACGTACACTGCTGATTTTAAGTATGACGAGTTTAATATGTCGCAATCAATTAAAATTATTGTTGGGTCTAAAAACCCAGTAAAAATCAATGCCGCTAAACATATTTTTGCGATGTATTTTCCTGAGCGTGTAATCGAATGTAGTGGTGTTCACGCGCCCTCAGAGGTACCCGATCAACCCTTAGGTGAAGAGCAAACCTGCTTAGGGGCACAAAATCGCGTTAATTACTGTAAAAACCACTATCAGGCAGACTACTATGTGGCGATGGAAGGTGGTGCAGCGCAATTTAGTTATGGTGCGGCAACCTTTGCCTATGTAGTTATTGATAATGGCGCACAGCAAGTTACAGGCCGAAGCAGTAACTTACCCCTGCCCACTGTGTTTTATAAAGCATTGCTTCAAGGTGAAGAGCTTGGTGACGTGATGGATAAAGCCTTTAATACCACCAATATTAAACAGCAAGGGGGTGCTATTGGCTTGTTAACTGATCATCATGCAACACGAGAAAGTACCTATACTCAAGCGCTGACACTCGCCATGGCGCCTTTTCTTAATCCCACTCTATATAATCAATAACGGATGTTTTAATGAAGTATAACTACGTATTATTTGATGCCGACGAAACCTTATTTAGCTTTAATGCCTTTGCTGGCCTTAAAAACATGCTAGCAACCTATGACATGGATTTTACCGGGGCAGATTATGCCCATTATCAAAACACCAATAAGTCATTATGGATTGCTTATCAAAACAACGAGATCACCTCAAGTCACTTACAAGTAACTCGTTTTAGCGAACTGGCAAATAAACTAGATGTGCCAGCTCAACAGCTCAATGATGATTTTTTATCAGCAATGGCCGAAATTTGTATGCCTTTACCCGGCGCCGTTGAATTATTAAATGCCCTTAAACCCCATGCCAAGCTGGGCATTATTACCAATGGTTTTTCTCAGTTACAAGCACGTCGCCTAGCGCATACAGGGCTGCAAGATATGTTTGACTGGTTGGTTATTTCTGAGCAAGTCGGCATTGCTAAACCTGCAAAAGAGATATTTGAGCACACCTTTAACTTAATGGGTAATCCACCGAAAGAGCAAATTTTAATGGTCGGTGATACCGCCAGCAGTGATATTCTTGGCGGTCAAAATGTGGGAATTGACACTTGTTGGCTGCAACATCCTGGCGTGAACTTGCCAGAGGGAATTAAACCAACATATCAGGTAACCCAGCTTAAACAGTTGCAAACTATATTAGGACTTTGATAATAAAAGCCTGAGTGTAATTTAGCTGTTTAGCTAATTAACAAACAAAAAAATGACGCTAATAAGCGTCATTTTTTATAACTGTATATAAGTGATTAACTAATTAGGCGTTAGCTAGCTCAAGGCCGGGTGCAGGCATCGTCACAGGCGTTTCAAAGGTTGCCCACTCCCATGCTGACTCTGTTGCCATAATTTTGCGTAGTAACTTATTATTTAAATCATGGCCTGATTTAAATGCGGTTACTTTGCCTAAAAGGTTGTGACCTGTCATAAACATGTCACCTACACAGTCTAGTATCTTATGCTTGACGAACTCGTCTGCGTAACGCAAACCATTCGGATTTAAAACTTTAAATTCATCAAGTACCACTGCGCTATCCATGCTGCCACCTAGTGCTAGGTTGTTCGCATGCATGTATTCAATGTCTTTCATAAAGCCAAAAGTACGCGCACGGCTTATCTCTTCAGTAAAGCTTTGTGCCGTAATATCTAAACCAACACGTTGGCGGCTTTCATTGATTGCAGGGTGATCAAAAGCAATTTCGAAATCGATGTGGAATCCGTCGTAAGGTTCTACTTCGGCCCATTTATCACCTTCTTCAATACGTACTTTTTCTTTAATACGAATAAAGCGTTTTGCAACATTTTGCTCTTCAATGCCGCCTTTTTGTAATAAATAAATGAATGGCAATGCACTACCATCCATTATTGGTACTTCTGAGCTATCAAGTTCAACAATTAGATTGTCGATACCCATTGCCGCAACCGCCGCAATTAAGTGCTCAGTAGTCGATAAGCGAACGCCATCTTTGTTAATTAAACAGGTACACAATTGCGTATCGCCAACGGCTTCAGGTGTTGTTTCAAAATCAACAACCGGATCAAGGTCGACACGACGAAATACAATCCCAGTATTTGCGCTCGCTGGTCGGAGAGTTATTGTGACCTTCTCACCTTTATGAAGTCCAATTCCTATGGCTTTGACTACTTGTGCAATCGTACGCTGTTTAATCATAGGTTCGCTCACTTTAGTATATATTACAGTTAGACGGCGGAGTGTAGCATAAATACGGTATAACTACAATATTCGTTCACATTTCGCACAAAAGTACTGTTTTTTATTAATCTGCTTGTTTACGTAAAAAAGCAGGGATGTCGAAATAATCGCCACCTTCAGATTTATCTGTTTTCTTAGCACTGCTTGACGACGTATTCGCTGAAGAACTTGAAGAGCTCGTCGATGTGCTTTGCTCTTTTGATTCTGTTTGCGTAGTCGTTGCAGGCTCTTCTGTACTTGCGCCTTGGCTTGCAAAGCTAGGAACATACATGCTGCTGCTTGTTTGCGTGCTTGAACTGGCTACATCAGAACCTGATGCTTTTTTAAAGCCATTATCTACAATACCAAACTGTGGACGACGATCGCCGCCTAAGCCAGTTGCAACAACCGTTACACGTAGCTCGTCTGTCATTTCAGGGTCGATTACCGCACCCACAACCACCGTTGCGTTTTCAGACGCTAGCGCCTTAACGTGATTACCTACGATTTCAAATTCTTCAATCGCGATATCCATGCCGGCAGTAATATTAACCAAGATACCTTTAGCACCGGTTAAATCAACGTCTTCTAGTAATGGGCTTGAAATAGCCGCTTCTGCTGCTTCTTGTGCACGATCAGGACCCGAGGCAGATGCAGTCCCCATCATGGCTGTACCCATTGCAGACATAACAGTACGTACGTCGGCGAAATCCACGTTAATTAGACCCGAGCGTGTGATTAGCTCAGCAATACCCTGTACCGCACCAAATAATACGTCATTTGCTTTAGCAAACGCATCCAGTAAAGTTGTCCCTTTACCTAATACTTTTAGTAATTTGTTATTTGGAATAGTAATTAACGAGTCCACGATTTCAGACAATTCGCTAATCCCCTGCTCTGCAGCAGCAGCACGTTTTTTACCTTCAAAATCAAATGGACGCGTTACAACTGCCACGGTTAGAATGCCCAGCTCTTTAGCAATTTTAGCCACGACTGGCGCTGCTCCGGTCCCTGTACCGCCGCCCATACCTGCCGCTATAAATACCATATCGGCGCCTTCAAGGCTGGCACGAATCGTTTCTGCGTCTTCTTCAGCCGACTGACGGCCTACTTCAGGGTTTGCACCCGCACCTAACCCAGAGGTTATTTGCGTACCTAATTGTACCGTTACATCAGCGGCTGAATTACGTAATGCTTGTGCATCCGTATTCGCTGCAATAAAACGAACACCTTCTATTTGTTGTTTTACCATGTGCTCAACTGCGTTACCGCCGCCGCCACCAACACCGATTACTTTTATTACAGCTTCTTCGCTGTGTTGTTCCATTATATCAAACATATTTACTCTCCGACTTGAGTACTAAAACTCGCCTTGAAACCATTTTGTGATGCGGTTCCACCAATTATTATTATCATCCGCTTTCGACTTTTGTGCATTCATCGACTGCATAGTACGCCCGTATTGTAACAAACCTACAGCGGTTGCGTACGATGGATCATCAACATAATCAGTTAAACCTACTACACCAATTGGTTTACCTATTCTTACTGGCATCTGAAAAATATCTTCAGCCACTTCCATTGCGCCAGTCATTTTAGCAGTTCCGCCAGTAATGACGAGACCTGCTGCAATTTGGTCTTCTAATCCTGAACGACGAATTTCTTCCATCGCCAGTTCAAATAATTCTCTAAAACGTGGCTCAACCACTTCTGATAACGTGTGCCTAGACATCAGTCTTGCTGGTCGCCCACCTACGCTTGGCACTTCAATCGTGTCTTCGCTGCTCGCCATTTGGCTACTTGCACAGGCATATTGTACTTTGAGTGACTCAGCATGTGATATAGGTGTACGAAATATTTTTGCAATATCACCGGTTACTTGGTTACCTGCCACCGGAATAACCGCCGAATGACGCAGCGCACCATTAATATAAATAGTGATATCCATAGTACCACCACCAATATCAAGCACCGCAACACCTAACTCTTTTTCGTCATCCGTCAGTACGGAATAACACGAAGCAAGCGCTGTGAATATAAGTTGGTCAACTTCAAGCCCGCAACGTTCAACACATTTTTCTATATTTTTAGCCATGTCGTTGGAGCAGGTAATAATGTGCGCGCGTGCTTCCATGCGCACACCGCTCATGCCGAGTGGGTTTTTAATCCCCTCTTGCATGTCAATGCTGTACTCTTGCGGCAAAGCATGCAACATTTTGCGTTCAGCTGAAATTGGCACTGAACGAGCAATGTGTATTACATTTTCAATGTCTTCATCGGTTACTTCGGTGTTATTAATAGCCACAACACCGCTTTCGTTCTGACACTGAATATGCTTGCCAGAAATACCCAAATAAACCGAGCTAATACGACAATCAGCCATCAATTCGGCTTCATCTATAGCGCGGCGAATAGACTCAGACACTAAATTTAAATCGTTAACACCGCCTTTATCCATTCCATGAGATACTTGGCTCCCCACGCCAACAATGCTGAGCTTGTTATCTGTGGTGATTTCACCTACCGTGGCCACTACTTTAGAAGTGCCAACGTCTAATCCAATCACTAGGTTTCTTTCTGCTGACTTAGTCATGCCTTACTCTTTATTATAATTGCTGTTCTTGCAGTGGCTTATAGCTCACTGCAAGGCCGGTATCGTAGCGTAAATCAATTGCATCTATCTGTGCATCAGCACGTTTTTCTATACGTGAATAAACGTCTATAAAACGTTGTACACGTTTGGCTTTATCTTTGCGTCCTAAATTTAAACGCACACCGTTATCTAACCAAAGTTGCCACGAAAACCGCTCAGATAGCGCAAGGCTAGTGAGCGTTAATGCATTGACTTTGAGCATTTCATCAAACTGTTTAAACGCTACCCATGCTTCTTTTTCACTGCCCTCTGGCCCATATAGTTGGGGTAAAGTGGCACTTAATTTATCACTTTTTGCTTCAAACGCGTCACCGCTTTGATTAATCAGCAAGTCACTATTCCAGTGAGCAACCGCTTGATGTTCTACCACGTAAACTTGAATGGTATCAGGCCATTGCTTTCTTACCGATACCGTTGCAACCCAAGGCAGCTCTTGTACTAAATGCTGAACTTGCTTTACGTTTAGCTCAAAAAAACTGCTTAAATCTGCTTTTTTTATTGCCGCTGTTATTGCTTTTTCATCGGTGTACTTAGGGTTCCCCAGCACCGTTAAATGCTTAATTTGTGCATCTTTATTTTCAACTAACCAGTGCGAAACCCCACTGGTTATTTCAATTAACCCTATCACCACGGCTAGAAAAAAACTCACTCCAAAAATCAGCGACCAGTTAAGTTGCTGTTTTAGTTGCTGCGCTTTCTCTAAAAAGGGATGCATATTAAAGGGTTTGCTCCAAAATGCGAACAACTAATTGCTCAAAACTTGCCCCGTTGGCTTTTGCTGCCATTGGCACCAATGATTTTTCTGTCATGCCTGGTACGGTATTCACTTCTAGTAAGTAAAAATGTCCTTGTTCATCTTGCATCGCATCGACTCGTCCCCAGCCACTTGCACCTACTAAATCAAACGCATCAAGCGCCATCGCTTGTAATTTTTGAGTATCCGATGGTGATAAATCAGCAGGGCAATGATATTGCGTACTACTTGACTGATATTTAGCTTGGTAGTCATAAAATCCGTTTGGGGTGCTCATTTCAATCACAGGTTGTACTTCATCACCCAAGACCGTAATGGTAAATTCACGACCCGTGATCCACTGCTCTACCAATACTTGGCTGTCGAACTTAAATGCATTAGTGAGCGCATCTTCAAGTTCTTCTGCAGAGCTTGCTTGCGCCATACCGATACTGGAGCCCTCGTGCGATGGCTTAACCATTACCTTTTTAAATTGCGCCATAATGGCATTGGCATCAAAGCCTTTTTTAGCATCAACCACGGCATAAGGTGCGGTGCTTAAGCCTGCCGATTTAAACAAATGCTTACAACGAATTTTATCCATTGCCAGTGCCGAACCCAGAACATTACTGCCGGTATACGGCAGGTTCATAAATTCTAGAGCACCTTGTACCGTGCCGTCTTCACCACCACGCCCATGTAAAGCAATAAAAACGCGATCAACGTTTAACGACTTTAATTCCCATAACGAACGATTTTGTGGATCAAACGCTATCGCATCAATGCCAACGTCTAAGAGCGCATTTAATACCGCTTGACCAGATTTTAATGACACGTCGCGCTCTGCTGAGTTTCCACCTAGCAGCACCGCTACTTTACCAAACTGGGAATTTACCTGCGTCATACTTCACCTTGCTTTAATTTTTCTATCGACATATTCGTGGCTGCTAAATTTTTAACTAGCTGACCTATGTTACCCGCACCTTGTGTGAGCACTAGGTCGTTATTTTGTAGGCAGTTGGCAAGTACACCCGCAAGCTCTGAGCTTGAGGCTACATGTAATGGCTCTTTGCCACGCTGGCGCAAACTACGGCATAAACTCTTACTATCAGCGCCAACAATCGGCTCTTCGCCAGCACTGTAAACATCGAGTAATAAAAGCTGATCAACCTCAGCCAATACCTTAACAAAATCTTCGTATAAATCGCGAGTACGCGTATAACGGTGCGGCTGATACACCATCACTAAACGCTTATCAGGCCAGCCTTCCCGTGCTGCGGTGATGGTAGCAGCCACTTCTGACGGGTGATGACCATAGTCATCAACAAGCATCACGCTGCCGCGTTCATTTTCAAATTCACCGTAGTGCTGAAAACGACGGCCAATACCTTCAAAAGTATCTAAAGCCGCTAAAATTGCATGATTCGCAATATTTTGATCTTTAGCCACGGCAATCGCTGCGGTTGCATTAAGGGCATTATGTTTACCCGGCATATTCAGCTTGGCGGTTAAACTCTCACCTTGTTTATTAGTCACCGTAAATTGGCATGTGTTCGCTGTTTGGCTAAAGTCACTCATTCGATAATCAGCCTCGTGTGACTCACCATAAGTGATCACCGGACGACCAAAACGGGGGATCAATTCAGCAGCAACGTCTGAATCAATACACACCACCGCTAACCCGTAAAACGGCAGGTTATGAATGAATTCAACATAAGTATCTTTCATTTTTTCTAAACTACCGCCGTAGGTTTCCATGTGATCTTCTTCAATATTAGTGATCACCGACACCATAGGCTGTAAGTGCAAAAATGAGGCATCGCTTTCATCTGCTTCGGCGATTAAAAAGTCACTTTTACCTACCTTAGCATTGCTGCCAGCACTGTTAAGCAAACCACCAATAATAAAGGTTGGATCGAGCCCGGCTTGTGCATAAATGCTCGCAATTAAGCTGGTTGTGGTCGTTTTACCATGGGTGCCCGCAATGGCAATACCGTGGCGAAAGCGCATCAGTTCAGCTAACATTTCTGCACGACGAACCACCGGAATACGCGCAGCTTGCGCGGCTTGAATTTCAGGATTTGTTTTATCTATTGCACTTGAAACCACCACCACATTGGCGTCTTTTACGTTATTTTCATGATGGCCAATAAATACTTCAGCACCGGCTTTAATTAAACGCTCAGTCATTGCGCTGTGAGCTATATCTGAACCGGTAATACGGTAACCTTCAAAAGCAAGTACTTCTGCAATGCCGCCCATGCCTGCACCGCCTATTCCTACAAAGTGAATAGTTTCAATGCGGCGCATCGCTGGGCGTGTATATTTTTCTTTTGCTAATGTCTGTTTCACTTATGTTCTCTTATTTGTTACTTGCTCACAGTGCATCGCTACGCTTGCTGTGGCATCTAAAATAGCCTGCTGTTTTGCTTTGCCAGCCATTTTAGTTATTAATAAAGGTTCGGCTAAATAGGGGCTTAAAAGTTCAACAATACTGCGCTTATTAAATTGCCCCTGTGGCATTAATAACGCCCCCTCTGCCATTACTAAATACTGTGCATTGGCTGTTTGATGATCATCAACCGCGTGTGGAAACGGCACAAATACCGCCATTTTACCCGCTGCGGCAATTTCACTTACCGTAAGCGCACCCGCACGACAAATCACAATATCTGCCCAGCTATAAGCGGTATCCATATCATCAATAAATTCAGCAACGGTCACTTGCTCATTGCCCATTTGTTGCTGCTGGTAACTTTCACTTACACTAGCAAGGTGCCCTTTACCGGTTTGATGCCAAATATTAATGGCACAAGTATCATTCAAGCGCTTAAATGCTTCTGGCAGTGTTTGGTTGAGTACTTGCGCACCTAACGAGCCACCCACAACAAGCATATTGATTGGGCTTGATACTTCCCGCTTAGGTATATCAACCACACTCTGACGCACAGGGTTACCCACCAGCTCAGCCTTTCCACTGGCAAAAGCACTAGGGAAAGCCGCTAACACGCGATTCGCAAATTTCGCTAGCCATTTATTGCTCATGCCTGCTACGGCATTTTGTTCGTGAATCACCAAAGGAATACCTAGGCTTTTTGCCGCAATACCTGTTGGGCCAGTTACATACCCCCCCATTGCTAAAACGACGTCAGGGCGTTGTTGTTTTAATACCTTACGCGCTTGCAATATTGCATTAATAACCATGAATGGCGCTTTAATAAGGCGTTTTAAACCATTCCCTCGCACGCCTTTTACATCAATAAAATCAATTTCTATGTTGTGCTTGGGCACGACACTGGCTTCCATTCTATCTGGGGTGCCTATCCAGCTAACTTGCCAACCTTGCTGTTTGAGATAATCAGCAACGGCAATCCCTGGAAAAATATGTCCACCTGTGCCCCCTGCTACAACGACTATTTTTTTACTCATCGCTTAGCTCCACCTGACGTGGCTTGTTTCGTTGCCATCTTGGTCTCAAAATCTACACGTAATAAAATACCGGTTGCTATGGTCATCATTAATAAACTTGAGCCACCATAAGAAATAAACGGCAAGGTTAATCCTTTGGTTGGCAAAATACCGGCACTGGCGCCCACATTAACCATGGTTTGAAACGCAAACCAAATACCAATTGCTAAGGCTAAGTAGCCTTCATATTCTTTGCCGTTTTTAAGCGCGTTTTGGCCAATGAGTAAAGCTCTAAATACTAAAGTACCGAGTACCATTAAAATGCTCAGCACCCCCATAAAACCTAACTCTTCAGCAATAACAGCAAAAATAAAGTCGGTGTGCGCTTCTGGTAAATATTGTAATTTTTGTACGCTGTTTCCTAGGCCTTGGCCAAACCAATCGCCTTGACTATAAGCCATTAGTGATTGCACTAATTGGTAGCCTTTGCCAAAAGGGTCATCCCAAGGTTCTAAAAAGCCAACCACACGCGCCATACGATATGGCTCTAACACAATAAGCCCAACCACTAGCGCAATACCGGTTAAAATAAGTGCAAAAAACTGCCAAAGCTTGGCACCGGCTAAAAACAACAAACCAACCGTAGTAACAAACATCACCACCACAGTCCCTAAATCGGGCTGCATTAAAATAAGTGCTGCATAAACTGCAAATACCGCTATGGGTTTAGCAAAGCCTTTTATGTTTTCTTGAACTTCATTGCGCTTACGTACTAAGTAGCCTGCGATATAACTAAAGAAGAACAACTTAGCGAGCTCCGAGGCTTGAATATTAAACGGTCCTACGGGTATCCAGCGGGTCGAACCATTGACTTCACGTCCTACAATAAGTACCACTAATAACAGTACTAAACCGATTAGTAATAAATAGGGGTTAGCTTTTTTCCACCACGACATAGGTACTTGAGTACTAATGCAAAATAAACAAAACGATAGCCCTAAAAAAATGCCATGGCGGATAGTAAAATGATAAATATTACCAAACAGTCTATCGGCTGTCGGCATTGAGGCACTGGTTACCATCACAAAGCCCACACCAATCAGCATTAGCATGCAATAAAGCAGTGGCACATCATAAAGCTGCGCTGAAGGTTTAGGGGTGAGAGCCTCTTTAATATCCGCAAAAGCAATCATGACTGCCCCTGCAATACACATTGCACAAAATCATCGCCGCGTTGCATATAATTGTTATACATATCAATGCTGGCACAGGCAGGTGCGAGTAAAACGGTATCGCCCGATTTACTTAATTGCTTTGCAAGCGTCACAGCCTCAGACATATTATTGGTTAAATGACCTTTAGCACTGAGTGCCACTAAATCTTTGGCATCTTTACCAAAACAAATCAGCGCTTTTACATGCTTTTCAATATAAGGCTTTAACACCTCTAAATCCGCACCTTTAGCATCACCACCAGCAATCACGACTAGGTTTTTGTGCTTACCCGCTAAACTATCTATTGCCGCCACTGTTGCGCCTACATTAGTGGCTTTAGAGTCGTTAAAGTATTTAACGCCATTAAACTCACCCACAAACTGACAACGGTGCGCTAAGCCATTAAATTGAGATAATGCGGTTTTGTAATGCGCCTTAGTAATTGTAAATGGGCTGAGTAACGCCATCACTGCCAAGGTATTTAAATAGTTATGCTTACCCACAACGGCTAAAGTATTTACTGGTAAATAAGCTTCGTCCTTTACCATAAAGTACGCTTCGTTATTGTGCTGTGCTAAGTGGTAATTGCCTTGTGTTTCACCAAAGCTCAGTTGTGGTGCTAACGTGCGACTCACAGGGTGTGTTTGCTTATCGTCAGCATTAATCACTATGTGTTCAGCACCATTATAAATACTTAGTTTTGAATCTATATAGGATTGGTAACTATCATAACGATCGAGATGATCTTCTGAAATATTAAGCACGGTTGCACTGGTGGTTTTTAGGCTGCGTGTGGTATCAAGCTGAAAACTCGATAGCTCTAATACAAATACATCAAAGTCACCGTCAAGCAAATCCAGTACCGCTGTGCCAATGTTGCCACCGAGTGCCACCTTATAACCTGCGGTTTTTAATACTTCGTAGGCAAGTGTTACTACGGTTGATTTACCATTAGAGCCGGTTACAGCAACGACTGGTTTGCTATTAATGCGCGCAAATAACTCAACATCACCAATCACTTCAACGCCTGCGTTAATTGCCTTAACAATTGCTGGTGTTTTTAAGCTCAGCCCAGGACTAATAATAATCATATCGCAAGCACTGAGCGCCGCATTTTCTAGGTCACCAAAGTGAGTTTTTAATTGAGGTGCGTGCTGATTGAGCCAATCAACACCTGGCGGATTCTCTCTGCTATCGACCACATAAGGCTGTATTGATTGAGATAATAAAAAACGCACAATGCCCAGACCGGTTACACCGAGTCCGAGCACTGTTATGTGTTTATTTTTTATCTCGTTTAAATACTGCATTTATCGGATCTTTAATGTCGCAAGGCCAGCGAGTACCAGCACAATAGAAATTATCCAAAAGCGCACAATAACGCGTGGCTCCGGCCAACCTTTAAGTTCGTAATGGTGATGAATAGGCGCCATTCTAAAAATGCGTTGCCCACGTAATTTGTAAGAGCCAACTTGTAAAATTACCGATAGCGCTTCCATTACAAACACGCCCCCCATAATAATCAGTAACAGCTCTTGGCGAACAAGTACGGCAATAATCCCCAATGCACCACCCAGTGCTAATGAGCCTACATCGCCCATAAATACTTGCGCCGGATACGTGTTAAACCATAAAAAACCTAACCCAGCCCCTACAATAGCGGTACATACCACAACCAACTCACTCGCCAGTGGTAAATGCGGAATATGCAAATAAGCCGAAAAATTAATATTACCCGTTAAGTAAGCAATAATGGCCAGTGCTGCAGCCACTAAAATAGTAGGTACAATGGCTAAACCGTCTAGACCGTCGGTTAAATTAACCGCGTTGGACGTGCCCACCAACGCAAAGTAGGTGATCACGATATAAAACAGCCCCAGCTGTGGCAGTACATCTTTAAAAAATGGCACAACAAGAGATGTTTCTGTCGCTTGTGTGCTGCTCATGTAAAGCGCAGTGGCTACAACCAGTGCAATTACCGATTGCCAAAAGTATTTCCACTTTGCAATAAGTCCTTTTGGATCTTTGCGGATCACCTTACGGTAATCATCAATAAAGCCCACAATACCTAATGAGCCAATTACAAATAAAGTGGCCCATACGTATTTATTAGACAAGTCTGCCCATAATAATGTGCTGGTAAAAATAGCTCCTAAAATAAGTAAGCCACCCATGGTCGGTGTACCCGATTTAGATAGGTGCGATTGCGGACCATCATCACGTACTGTTTGCCCTATTTGCATGCGTTGCAACGCACGAATTAACTTAGGACCAAAATACAACGACATCATCAATGCGGTTAAAATACCTAAAATGGCACGCAGGGTTAAATACGAAAAAACATTAAAGCCACTATAATATTGAGTTAAATACTCAGCCAGCCAAACTAACATGATGATACTCCATTGATGGCTTGTTGCTGGCCATTAACTAAATCGGTTACTAAAAGCTCCATGCGAGAACTGCGTGATCCTTTCACGACAAGGGTAATTTTTTTATCTACTTTGCTAATGCTGTTTTGAATTTGCTGCAGCATTTGCTCACGATTAGAGAAATGGCGATTTGGCAGCCCAAATACATCACTGGCACATTTACTTAATACTCCGAGTGTAAATAACTCATCAATGCCTTGCGCTAATGCGTATTCACCGACTTCTTGATGATATTTACGGGCATCTTCGCCAAGTTCACCCATATCACCGAGTGCCAAAATACGATGACCTTGAATATCACTAAGTAAATCAATCGCAGCTTTCACCGACTTTACGTTGGCATTGTATGTATCATCGATAATGGTGAGTGAATCACTGGCTTCAATTAGGTTAACCCGTCCTTTAACTTCACCCATTGTCGCTAACGCGCTGGCAATGTCCTCAAGTGACACGTCAAACTCACTTGTTAACGCCGCAGCAATAAGCGCGTTACTAATATTGTGTTTACCTGGCAGTGCTAACTTAACCGGCACACTGTGTTGCTTGGTGCACAAAGTAAAGCTTGCGCGAGCTTGTGCATCTAGGCTGATGTCTTCAGCCCAAATATCGAGCTTTTCACTACTCGAAAAACATTTAATATTGCGCGTTGCTAACTTATCAAGCCAATATTGACTAAAGTCACTATCACAATTGACGATGGCGATGCCATCCTCTTTTAATCCGTCGTAAATTTCACCTTTTGCTTGTGCCACACCTTGCAGGCTACCAAAGCCTTCCAAGTGGGCAGCAGCAACATTACATACCACAGCTACATCCGGTTTGGTCATCGCGGTGGTGTACGCAATTTCACCTATGTGGTTAGCGCCTAATTCAATAACCGCAAAGCGATGTTGTGGCTCTAATCTGAGTAAAGTTAACGGTACGCCAATGTCGTTGTTAAAATTACCTTTAGTGGCTAATACATCCCCTTTACTTGATAAAATAGCGGCACACATTTCTTTAACTGTTGTTTTACCTACACTGCCAGTAATAGCGATAGTTTTAGGTGCAACTTGCGCCATCACTGCTGTACCAATTGTGCCTAATGCAATACGGGTATCGGCAACTACAAATTGAGCAATATCGGTATCAACAGCGTGATCGACAATCACGCCTATAGCGCCTTTTTGTTTTGCTTGTTCAATAAATTTATGGCCATCAAAATTTGGGCCCTTAAGCGCCAAAAACACTTCACCATCACACAAAGTACGGGTATCGGTGTTTATATTTATCACCTTGCGATTATCACCTTGATAATCGGTTGCTAGCACATTAGCTAGCCAATCAAAATCCATTGGGATCATGCTTGAGACCCTCTTACTGCTTTTTTTAATTGTTGTTGTACAAATTGGCGGTCGCAAAAATCGATGCGTTTATCGCCTATAATTTGATAGTCTTCATGCCCTTTACCGGCAATTAAAATAACCTCACCGGCTTTTGCGTTATCTATAGCAAATTGTATCGCGGCACCGCGATCGGCCTCTAAATGAGCGTTTTCTGGATGCTCTAATCCCGCAGCTACATCATTAATAATGTCATTAGGGTCTTCAGAGCGTGGGTTATCACTGGTAATGATCACTTTGTCTGCAAACTGCTCTGCAGCTTGTGCCATTAGTACACGCTTTCCTTTATCTCTGTCGCCGCCACAACCAAACACACAACTCACGCCACCTGGTACATGTTGCTGCAGCGCTTGTAACGCTAAAGCCAACGCATCTGGCGTATGCGCATAATCAACAACGCAAGTAGGCATACTTGGCGCTGTAAATGCTTGCATCCTGCCGGCTACCGGCTGTAAATACTCACATCCTGCTACTAACTGTGTTAATGGATAGCCTAGCGCTAATAGCGTTGCTAACGCAGCCGTTAAATTATAAAGATTAAATTCACCAAACAGCGGTGATTTTATGGCAACATCACCCCAGCTAGTAGTTAATTGCGCCGAAATACCGGTTGCTGAATACTGAACATCTGAAAAATACACAAACTGTGCATTTTTAGGGGCTAAGTTTTTACGGCCATAACAAATAAGACTATTAAAGCTGTATTTTTCAATCCATTGCTCTGCTTGTCCGTCATCCTGATTAAGAATGACATGGTCAGCATCAAAATCACGAAACAGCATTAATTTAGCATCACCATAGCTTTGCATATCGCCATGGTAATCTAAGTGATCGCGCGACAAGTTAGTAAACACTGCAGCTTTAAAATAGCATTGATCAACACGGTGCTGTACCAAACCATGCGATGACACTTCCATAGCAACCAATTGGTGTTGCTCATTTTTTAAGTCGCTTAAAATACGCTGTAAATCGACTGCTGAAGGCGTAGTATTTTGCAGTGGTGTTAAGTTATCTGGATGGCCGTAACCTAAGGTGCCAATAATAGCGGCTTGGGTATGACAAAATTGCGCTAAATGAGCAATCATTGCTGTGGTAGTCGATTTACCATTGGTGCCCGTTACGCCAACTAAATCTAAGTGCTTGCTCGGTTGTTGGTAAAATTGACTCGCCAATACAGGCAGTTTCTTATTCAACTCTGAGACTAAATAAAGCGGCTCAAAATCACTTTCAAATTCACACAGTCTGTCGGCAATAATTGCACTGGCACCATTTTCAATTGCTTTACTAATAAAGTGCCCACCATCTAACTGGTGCCCTTTTATCGCCACAAACACATCACCTGGTTTTACATCGCGGCTATCTAAACGCAGCTCGTTTACCATTAAACGTGCTGCATCTATTTCTAAATGTTTTAAAATTGAGTGTAAATCACGCACCATCATCTTTGCCCTTCACGTATGCCACCGAGTCTTTGTCTGGGGCAACGTTTAAAATTCTTAATGAATTAGAGATTATTTCTGCAAACGCTGGACCTGCTGTTGCGCCGCCATAATAAACATCTCCACCGGGCTCGTTGATTAATACCACAACGGCTAATCGCGGGTTACTCGCAGGGGCAATGCCCGCAAAATAACCTACATATTCGTCACCATAGCCCCCTGCGGCGGCTTTTTTAGAGGTGCCTGTTTTACCAGCAGCGCGGTAACCATCCACTTTAACGCGGCGTGCGGTACCGCCTTCTTCAAATACGCTTTCCATCATATGGACAACGGCTTCAACATCTTCTTGTTGAAAGACACGCTCACCTTCAGGTATAGAATCTTGCTTTAGTACAGTAAGCGGACGATTAACCCCGCCTGCCCCTAACATGGCGTAAAAACGTGCCATTTGCGCGGTACTCACGGCAATATTGTAACCAAACGAGAGCGCTGCAATTTCGTGATCTGACCAACGGCGATTAGGGTAAAATAAGCCACTACTTTCGCCTACCATGCCAGTACCACTATCACTGCCAAACCCCACTTTTTGATACAGGCCCACAAAGTACTCTTTGGGTACTGTTTGGCTTATTTTGGTTACTCCCATATTACTGGAGTATTTTAAAATTTCGCGCAGCGTCATTTCGCCATGATTACGGGTATCTTGTACTAAGCTGCCCCCTAAGCGCATCCAGCCTGGGTAGGTATCAACTTTGTCATCCGGTTGGATTGTGCCGTAGTCTAATCCAGCTAAAATGGCTAGAGGCTTAACAGTTGAGCCGGGTTCAAACAAATCGGTAATAGCGCGGTTACGACGTTTATGAGGAGCCGCCCCGCTTAAGTTGTTAGGATTAAATGATGGGCTATTGACCATGGCCAAGACTTCACCGGTTTTAACATCTACTACCATGGCAGAACCTGAAGTCGCTTTATAAGTTAATACCGCTGATTTAACTGCTTTATAGGCAATGGCTTGAATTCGCTGATCAATACTTAGCTGAATGCTTTCAGGCTCTACTCGCTCGCGTTCATCAAGTACTTCAACTTCACGCCCTTGCGCATCTTTTCGAATGGTACGGCGACCTTCTTCACCGGTTAACGCATTTTCATAAAGCTTTTCTATGCCCTCAATGCCTTTACCATCAATATTGGTAAACCCAATAACATGTGCGCTTACTTCACCAGCAGGGTAATAACGTTTTGATTCATCCAATAAATGAATACCAGGTAGGCGTAAATCACCGATGTAATTAGCCACAGCGGGAGTCACTTGGCGTTTTAAATACACAAAGCGACGAGTAGGATCATCAAGTAATCGCGTGTTAATTTTACTAGGCTCAATGCGCAACACATCAGCCAATTCACGCCAGCGTAAATCATTTTTATAATACAGGGCGGTACGCTTATTTAACTCAGCAACATTTTCACGAAGCGTTTGCTGATCTTCACCGTTTTTGCGTGCTTGCCTAAGTACTTTACTAACCAGTGATTTATGCAGGGCTTTAGGATCCGCATACACGCTTACCACAGGCACACTAACGGCAAGCTCTTTACCGTTACGATCGAAAATCATCCCGCGTTGCACATGCAGTTTTTCAATCCGTACCGTACGTTTATCGCTTTCAGAGCGCGCTTTATCAGGTTCAATTACTTGCAAGTACGCAGCACGCGATACCAAGGTCACAAACACTAAAAAAATCACCGCGCACACTAAAATAAAGCGCCATGCTATTAGGTTATTGACTGGTTTTTTGCCTCGCATTCTCATTGTAATATAATTACCTGCTCATCTTGGCTGGTTGGCCGCTTCATTTCGAGTTGTGACGTTGCCACTTCTTCAATGCGCGCATGTTGTGAATAAAACTCTTCTTCCACTAAAAAATAACGCCATTCTAAATCCAATTCGTCACGCTCTTGGAGCAACGAATCTTGCTCAATTAATTGCGCTCGAGAGAGATGAGTTACTTGCACCACACTCAAGCTTGATGCGAATATCACAACCAACAAGGCCAAGGTGATCTTGTTCGCACCTAGGCCTTTAATTATTTCAAGAAATAAATTGGGTTGGCGATAGCTCGCTTTTTTACTCATCCCAACCTCTGTGCGATCCTTAGCACTGAGCTGCGAGAGCGTGGATTACGCGCCACTTCATCAGCACTTGGTTTAATAGCTTTACCCACTGCTTTTAACGTCAGATTTTTATTTATTTGTGCGTCGGTTAAAGGCAGACCTCTGGGTATCGCTTCTCCCTTACTCTGTTTTTTAATAAATTGTTTAACAATGCGATCTTCTAAAGAATGAAACGAAATAACCACTAAGCGACCACCCGGCTTAAGAACTTTAATCGCCGCTTGTAATGCCGTTTGAATTTCCTCTAATTCGCTATTGATATAAATACGAATAGCCTGAAAAGTCCGCGTTGCAGGGTGTTTAAACTTATCTTTCACCGGTACGGCTTCATCGACTAAATCAGCGAGCTGCTTAGTGGTAGTGATTGGCGTGTGTTCACGCACTTCTAAAATTTTGTGCGCAATGCGCTTACCAAATTTTTCTTCACCTAGCTTTTTGATCACATGAGTAATGTCATCTAATTCAGCCTCAGCTAACCACTGCGCTGCGCTGCGACCTGTACTTGGATCCATTCTCATATCGAGCGGACCATCTTTCATAAAGCTAAAGCCACGCGCTGCGTCATCTAGCTGCGGCGACGACACACCAATATCAAGTAAAATGCCATCAACCTGACCAATAAGATCGTTTTGCTCAGCTACCTCGTATAACTTTGAAAAACGAGAATGAGCAATTGAAAAACGTGGATCATCAGCAAATTTTTCAGCAGACTTTATCGCTTGTGGATCTTGGTCAATGGCCTGCAAACGACCGCTTCCACCTAAGCGCGCTAATATTTGCCCTGAATGCCCGCCACGTCCAAAGGTACCATCCATGTATATGCCGTCTGGCTTAATTGCAAGTGCATCTATGGTTTCGTCCATTAATACGGATACGTGTTCAAATTGCGCTGTCATTAGCTGTTATTTGCCTTTTATTTTGCTGCTAGAGGGTGAAGTTATCTAAATCGTCATTCGGTTCAAAATCACCGAGCCTTTCAAGCTCAGTGTCTTGGCGCATTTGCTCGTGCCAACGTGCTTCATCCCAAATTTCAAATTTATTCATTAAACCCACCAGCATAATTTTTTTGCCAAGTTCTGCATGTGAGCGCAATGAAGGCGCCAACAAAATTCGACCGTTTTTATCAAGCTGATATTCTGTCGCATTACCTAACAACATACGTTGCATCCGTCGTGCTCTAGGATTCATATTAGATATTTTTGCTAAACGGCTTTCTATTTCTAGCCATTCAGCAAGAGGGTATAACCAAAGGCAAGGCTCATTGAGTGCAACTGTGCAAATTACCGTTCCCTGATCTTCAGACAATAGCGTATCTCGGTACTTAGTCGGTACCGCAAAACGTCCTTTATCATCCAAACTCAGTGAACTTGCGCCACGAAACATAAAAAGCCTATTGTAAAATTATTTTAATCAACTTTTTGATTAACCCGATCCAGTTTGATCCACTAAACACCACTTTTTACCACAGTGCTCCAGTTTAGGGCTTGACAAGCCTTTTTGTCAAGTAAGTCACCCAGCTTTAGCACCCCGTGAAGCCTGAAAAAATAAGGCTTCGATTAAAGCGATTGAATTGTTTAATAAAAAATCTGATCAGCCAGTAAAAAATTTTTTATCGTGCTTTTTATTAGCTCGTTGGCATTATTTGCTTAATGAATAAACAGTGAATAATTACAATTTATTTGAGCCCTGCTGACCTTTGTGAATTAGAGTTTGGTCAAACTAGATGCAGTTTAATCGCGTCGCGAGGTTTGTAACTGAGTGGACAAAGAAAAAAATCAATCTCGAATGATCAACACGTCCTAGTTTGTAAAAATTACAAACTGTTGTCGCAATAGTTACAGCTATAAACCCACTCAAAATTCGTAAATAAAATACAATTCATATAAAACAACAGGTTAAAGACTGGTTTAATCATTGCATCTAAATAATTACTTTTAAAAAACTATTAAGGATTGATTATGGCTACGGCAACAAAGAGCAAAACTCCTATTGATGCAAAACAAGAGATTGAAGCACCGCTAACAGATAAAGCGACATCAGCAGCGCATGACGCAGTTGATGCATTATCAAGTAAAGCGGCGGTAGCTGAAAATGGTGTTCGTAAAGGCGCAAGCAGCTCAGCTGAAACGCTTAATGAAAAGCAGTTAGCCGCTCGTGAGAAACTAGCAGAGTGTTCGTCTAAAACGCGTCAACTCGCATCAGAAAACCCATTAGCAACGGCGGGTCTGGCGTTTGCTGCTGGTATGTTAGTTACAGCACTGTTTCGTCGTAAGTAATACTAATGCAAAACCAACACTCAACACCAAGTGAATCACAAGGGACAGATTCGCCGTCATCGGCAAAACACGCCGATGACTGGCAAGATCATGTTGCTAAGCTTGCTGATTATGCAGCGCAGCTCAAGGATGATTATCACCAACAAGGAAAGTTAACGCATCAGCTGGCTACAGCTGAGTGGAAGCTGTCGCTAAGATCCTTAGCACTGATCACCATTCTACTAGGATGTTTTGCCAGTGGCTTGGTGTTACTGTGGGTGGGGTTTTTAGGTATTGTAGGCTTTGCCACCTTTGATCTATTTAGCTCTATCTGGCTGAGCATTGCAGTGGTGATCAGCCTACAAATTTTATGCTTAGTTTGGCTGTGGCGAAACGCCGTTTATCTAAGCAAAAAAATTGGCTTTACTAAAACGCTAAATAGCCTAAGGCAGCTGCTTAAATTATAAGGCACACACTATTATGTTAATCAATTATTTGATCAACTCACCGAACGCTCGCGTGCAACAGCTAGATAAAGAAGTTGTTATGCGATCAGAGCTAAAACGTCAGCATCTTGCAGCTATAAAATACAGAGCCAAACGCTTTGCAGCAACAAAAGTGGGGCTCGCCAGTGCGTTTGCAGCTGGCGCTGTAGTTGAGTCTGCTAAAGGTGATGCTAACACGATAAAAAAATACACTTGGTTATTAAAGCTACTTGCTTAAAAGTCATTCGCGCATCGATTCATCACGACAATGAGCCAAAAAAACCATTTTGATAATCGCTAACAGCCTGGCGAATTTCAGCCTCGGTGGTCATTACAAAAGGTCCCATGTGCGCAATTGGCTGGTTAAGTGGATCGCCTGCGAAAATAAGAACCCCCGCCGCTTTCTTTGCCTGTAATGCAATGTCACTCAATGGTTCTAATATAAGTAACTTACCCGCATTAAACACGTCACCGGTCTGAGATATTAATGAGCCTGTATGAATATAAATCATCACTTTTTGCTGTTTTAAAGCCGGTAAATTAAGCCCTTCACCCGCAGGCAAAGCTACATCGGCTATAGCGCCATTAGCAGCTAAATTTTGTAAGCTTGCAGCCAATTGGTGTGATTCAAATTGCCATGTCCCTGCTAAGGCTTTAAGTGAAACACCTTGTTGATTAGTAAAACTCGGTGCTGGATGCTCTGTGGTATCTTGGTATTGAGGCTCACGCATTTTTTGAGCACTTGGCATATTGAGCCAAATTTGAAAACCATGTAAGCCTTGTTCAGCATCGGCAAGAGGCATTTCACTGTGCATAACACCGCTACCGGTACTCATCCATTGTACGTCACCCGCACGAATCGCCTTTTTGTTACCCATTTGGTCTTGATGTTCAAACCCGCCTTTTAAAATATAGGTAAAGGTTTCGATCCCCCTATGAGGATGAGGAGGAAAGCCACCAATATAATCACTTTCATCGTCAGATTTAAGCTCATCTATCATTAAAAATGGATCTAAATATTTACCATCAAATCCTGGAATACGACGAATATTAACACCATCCCCATCTTGGGTAGCATAAGCAGTTAGTACTTTGGTTATTTTCATTTTTTTTGCCTAAAATAGGTTAAGTAAAAG
>NZ_JASDDA010000031.1:0-53027 GCF_030407645.1 Pseudoalteromonas sp. APC 3495
ATTTCTAATATCGGATTTTGAAGCCATGGAAAGATCAGTCAAGTGATCATAAAAATATTCTTAACTGATCTGCATTACGCTTTGGCGGGTTTTTTATTGTCCAAATAAAATATTAGATAGTTAATGCTTAATTCGTTGCATGATTGTATTAACTTTCGTTAAATGTCGTCATTGATATGGTTAATAAAGCAAAAAATCCTCTCTATATGCATTAAAATCCTCGACAATATTATCATTATTATAAGCAGGATTTTATGACCGCATTAAACAACCAGAATTTACTGCAACTTCGTTTTATTAACCAAGCCAATATTGATTTGGTTAAGCCTTCTTTTGATAACTTACCTGCAAATCCTTATGCAGATGGTGCGTTTCGTAAACGCCGTTATTCAGTGGTTAAATTACAAAATGGTGAGCTTAATCTTCAAGCGACCAAAGCGTTTGTGCAAGACGATTCAATTAATACCTTTCAAGGTAATGTTGAGCGTACTTACGAAAACTTAGAGCAAAGCTTGCTTGAGTCTGAGGGTATGAAAAGCATTGTTAGCGAATTTGCAGCGATCACCGGCATTGACGCAGAGCGTGATATTGAAATTCACCAATTTAGAATGCTTGCCATTGATAGCGATACGCCAGCAGCTCCAGAAGGTGTGCATCAAGATGGGTTTGACCATGTGTGTGTATGTGGTGTTTCTCATGAAAATTTAGAAGGTGGTGAGCTATTGGTTTATGAAAACCAACAAGCTGAACCGTGTTTTAAAATGGAAATAAAAGACGGCATGTTTGCACTAATTAATGACCGTCAGGTATGGCATAACGCCACGCCAATGAACAAAATTGATGCTAACAAACCAGGTTACCTGGATTGCTTTGTACTAACTGCTTAAGAGAAATAAAATGAATTTAATGCAATTGCGCGCGCAATTTCCTGCTTTAATGCAAACTGTTGATGGCAAGTCACCGGTGTTTTTAGATGGGCCAGGTGGCTCACAAGTACCCCAGTCGGTACTCAGTGCCATGACCGCTTATTTAGGGCATTACAATTCAAACTTGGGCGGTGCGTTTTTCTCAAGTGACAAAACGGTTGAGCTGATGGCGAATGCGCGTCAAGCGGCGGCTGATTTGTTAAATGCGCCCAGTGCACAAAATATTGTGTTTGGCCCTAATATGACTAGCCTAACATTTAGCTTTAGCCGAGCAATTTCACGCAATTGGCAAGCAGGTGATGAAATTATAGTGACCAATGCTGATCATTTTTCAAATGTATCGTCTTGGCAGCAAGCCGCTGAAGATAAAGGCGCAGTGGTTAACACAGCGCTAATTAACGAAGCCGATTGTAGTTTAGATATGGCGCATTTTGAAAGCTTATTAAACGCTAACACTAAATTGGTTGCGGTTACGTATGCATCAAATACCACTGGCTCTATTAACGATATTAAACGTATTATAGAGCTTGCTCATAATGTGGGTGCGTTGGTGTATGTTGATGCGGTGCATTATGCGCCACATGAACTGATTGATGTACAAGCGTTAGATTGCGACTTTTTAGCTTGTTCTGCATATAAGTTTTTTGGCCCGCACTTAGGCATGGTTTATGGTAAAACTGAGCACTTAGAAGGGTTTACACCTTATAAAGTAGAGCCAGCAAAAGATGTTGCACCAGGTCGCTGGGAAACCGGCACACAAAGTTTTGAGGCACTTGCAGGCTTTATTGCGGCGGTTGATTACATAGCGGCGATTAGCGAACTTGATGACAGTCACTCACGCCGAGAAAAATTACGTGTTGCGTTTGCTAAAACAAAACAACATGAAATGGCATTGAGTGAATACTTTTTAACGCGTCTAGTTAACTACCCAAAAATTAAGTTGTTTGGTATAGACGATTTAGAGCGTTTGAGTGAGCGTACCCCTACGTTCGCACTGACCTTTGAAGGGTTAGAGCCTCGCCAAATGTCTGAATTTTTGGGTAAACACCATGTATGTGTATGGGATGGTAATTTTTACGCCCAAGGTTTATGCAAACAACTGGGTGTGCTTGATAAGGGCGGCGTAGTACGCATTGGTTGTATGCACTACAACACCATTGAAGAGATGGACACTTTGTTTGACTTGTTTGATGAGCTGATTTGAAGCTGTCAGCTATAAGCCGTCAGCTTTCAGTTTAATGCAAATACTTGACAGTAGTCAGCAGTTAGTTAATTTCTGACCGCTGACCGCTGACCGCTGACCGCTGACCGCTGACCGCTGACCGCTGACCGCTGACCGCTGACCGCTGACCGCTTTAGCTTTGTGGCGTTCCATAAATTTGCTCTGCTCGATTAAACAAAACCCATGAGGTTAAAATATACTTATCGTTTGATACTGGCTTATTGCCTCTATGTGTATGGGTAAAGTAGCCTGGGGCAACCACCATACTGCCTTTTTTAGGGGCTATTTTACGATTTTGATAATAAAACTCGGTTTCTCCGCCTTCTTCAACATCATTTAAATAAAACATAAATAACAACACCCGATGCAGTGCTTCATTATGCTGTAGCTGCGGATACACCTCACTGTGCCAATACGGATAACCGCCTTTATTTACTTCGTATTTTTGCGCTTGAATATTACCGAGTCTAAAAATTTGCTGTACCAATAAGGGGAGTTGTGGTTTACCTACCTCGTCATAGTTGGCGTGAGTTAAATCAACCGGTTGTCCTGTTTTTGGGTGATATACCTTTAAACCAAATGCCCCAATCATCATAAAAATATGTTCTTCAATGTAGTTGAAAACATACTGTGCAGTGGTTTGTTGAATATGTTTTAATTGTTCTGCGTATTCAGGATGATTGTTTAAGTATAAGTCGTGGCTATCTTTTTTATTAAGATCAACACCGCCCGATGTCATCCCTTGTTTAATATGCGGGCTTTGAGAAAAGGTAGTGATAAAGTTATCGCAAAATTCATTACTGAGCGCGTTGTCATACACGCGGATAAAGTCCGTCATGAGTTACCTGTTTAATTATTATTGGATTATTATGTTTACTGAAAAAGTGATGCCGCGTTTTAGCGAAACGGATGCACTCGGACACATCAACAATACCGTACTCCCCGTATGGTTTGAAGCGGCCCGAGTACCTATTTTTAAATTTTTTACGCCAGATCTAAATCCACACAACTGGAAGTTAATCATTGCTAAAGTTGAAGTGTCGTTTGTTGGCGAACTATTTTATGCCCATGAGGTGACAATTAACACCAGCATAGAGCAAATTGGCAATAGTTCATTTGTGATCCGCCAAGAAGCATGGCAGCAAGATAAGTGCTGCGCCATTGGTAAAACGGTGATGGTACGTTATGACTTTGTTAGTAAAACAAAGCAACCACTTTCGACTGATGAAAAAGCCGCATTAACACAGCACCTTGTAGCAGTTAGTTAATCGCAGCTTAACTATGACAAGCTGGATGTTTAGTTAAATATTGCCCCAAGGCAATGACTTGTTTTTCTGAAAAGCGCAGCCCAAGCTTTGTTCGTCGCCAAAGTATATCTGCGCTGGTTCTTGCCCATTCATGGTTTACTAAGTAATCAACTTCTTGCGCATACAGACCATGACCAAAGTGATAACCTAAATCGCCGATTGCTTGGCTGTTCCCCAGTAATTGATAACTAAGCGTGCCATAGCTGCGAACCATACGTTTTAAGGTGTCGATTGCCAGCCAAGGGTAGCTACTTTCTAACTGAGCGATAAGGTATGTTTGGTTACTAAAGTCGCCGCCTGGTAAAGGGGCATCTTTCGTCCACGAGCCACTCATCTTTGGGTAAAAAGGCACTAATTTATTGACGGCATTTTCTGCAAGCTTTCGATAGGTAGTAATTTTACCGCCAAACACACTTAATAAAGCGGCATGATCGGTGTCGTTGCTTAATATCAGCTTGTAATCACGGGTCACCGCTTGAGCATCTGTTGATTTGTCATCTAATAGTGGCCGCACCCCACTAAAGCTGTGCACAATATCGGCCGCGCTTATTGTGTTTTTAAAGTAATGGTTAGTGATACTGATAAGATACTGTATTTCTTGCTCACTAATTTTTACATCAGCAATATCGCCGGTGTACTCTTCATCAGTGGTGCCAATCAGTGAGTAATCTTGCTCATAAGGAATGACAAATACAATGCGGTTATCTTCATTTTGTAAAATATAGGCAACTGGCTCATCGTGGAGTCGGGGCACTACAATATGACTGCCTTTCACAAGGCGAATAGTGTGCGGTGTGGGCTGGGTAAATACATCTTCAAATAATGACGCGACCCATGGGCCTGCGGCATTTACAACACTTTTTGCCTTTATATTTAGGTGCTGCTTGCTGGCTTGTTGCTCTAAAATCACATCCCAATAATCTGCGTTACGCGTTGCTTTAATGCAGCGCGTGCGTGTTGCAATGGTAGCGCCTAAATTATGAGCCGCTTGGGCGTTTAAAATCACTAAACGTGCGTCATCAACCCAGCCGTCTGCGTATTCAAAGCCTTGGGTAATGCTGCTGTTAAGAACGCTATCGCTGTTAAACTCAATCGCCTTTGAAGCGGGTAAAGTATTACGCTTGGCTAGGTGGTCGTAAATAAATAACCCCACACGAATCATCCATGGCGAACGTAAATGTGCTTGGTGCGGCAGTCGAAAAGACAGTGGCCACATAATATGCGGCGCTTTTTTTAATAGCACTTCACGTTCACGTAATGCCTCTCTTACCAATCTAAATTGATAATTCTCTAAATAGCGTAGCCCGCCATGAATAAGCTTACTGCTATTAGAGGAAGTGGCTGAGGCTAAATCGTTTTGCTCACACAATAATACTTTTAAACCGCGACCACTGGCATCGGCAGCAATGCCAGCGCCGTTAATACCGCCGCCAATAATGAGTAAGTCATATTCGTTGTCGTGTGCGCTCATAGATTTTACTCACTCTCGCCGTCATTGCTATTAGAAAGTCTAACTTGTGCAATGCAATGTAGCCACTTTGCGTATAAATCGTTGCGCTCTTCACTGCTCATGGTTGGTTCAAAGCGACGATCGCTTTTCCACATGCTGGCAAGCTGCGCAGTTGATTCATACACCCCAGTTTGCAAACCGGCTAAGTAAGCAACCCCTAACGAAGTGGTTTCGGTTAGAGTGGGGCGCTCAACGCTTGCGCCTAAAATATTGGCTAAAAACGCCATTGCCCAATTATTGTTTGCCATGCCGCCATCAACTCTTAGAATACTAGGTCGGAGTCCGTCACCTTCCATAGCTTTTTGTAAATCTTTGGTTTGATAACCCACCGACTGCAAGGCAGCTGCAACAATAGTGCTAATGCCTGAGTCTCGGGTTAGGCCCAAAATTGCGCCTCGGGCATTTGCATCCCAATAGGGCGCACCTAAGCCTGTAAACGAGGGAACCAAGAATACCCCATGATCCAAGGGAACATCTTTGACGAGGGCTTCACTTTCACCTGCGTTTTCTAATAACTTTAAGCCCTCTACTATCCACTGCATGGTGGCACCAGCCATAAAAATACTGCCTTCAATCGCATAGGTGGGTTTGCCGTTGAGCCGATACGCAAGAGTGGTTAATAAACGATTATTTGATTTTAGTGCTTTATCACCAGTGTTAAGCATTAAAAAGCAGCCCGTTCCGTAAGTACTTTTTGCCATTCCTTCTTCAAAACAAGCTTGACCAATTAAGGCGGCTTGTTGATCGCCTGCTATACCGCAAATTGGAATTTCACCACCAAATAGCTCGCTTGCAGTCACCCCAAAGTCAGCCGCTGAGTCCATTACCTCAGGTAGCATCGACGCTGGAATATTAAATAAAGCCAGTAACTCTTCATCCCAGCATTGCTGATGAATGTTAAACAGTAATGTACGAGAGGCATTGGTAGCATCGGTTTTGTGAGCTTTACCGTTAGTGAGTTGCCATAGCAAGTAGGTATCTATCGTACCAAATGCTAGTTCACCTGCGTGTGCTTGCTCTTTAGCGCCTTTGACGTTATCTAAAATCCAACGAATTTTGGTTGCAGAAAAGTAAGGATCGAGTACTAAACCGGTTTTATCATTCACCATTTGTGTATGCCCAGCATGACGTAAATTATCGCAATAGTCACTGGTACGTCGGTCTTGCCACACAATCGCATTGTAGATAGATTGCCCGGTTTTTTTATTCCACACTAAGGTGGTTTCTCGTTGGTTAGCAATGCCAATGGCAATAATGTCGGCGGCAGTGACTTGTTGCTGCGATAATACGTTTTTAACGCTGCTTAATACGGTTTGCCAAATATCTACAGGGTCATGTTCAACCCAACCATTTTTCACAAAGTGTTGAGGGAAGGTTTGTTGAGCCGTGTCAAAAACCTCGGCATCTTTAGTGTATAAAATAGCTCGAGAGCTTGTCGTTCCTTGGTCAATCGAGAGTATGTATTTAGACATAAAAAATAGTGTTGTTTAATTTAGATAAAGACAGCTTGTCTTTAAGCTAAACGAATAGCAATGCTTTTGCACCATAATGGTTAAAATTATAGATGAGCGAAAGGTAGGAGAGGGAGGTGAACACTCAATTCTGGCGCCTACAATTTAATAGGCGCCAAATAACAACAATTAATTAGCATCCGTTAATTGTTGATGTAGCCAATCTTTTAATACCATTCTGTCGTGTTTTAACTGCTGCATGGCTTCGTCATCTATGGGTGAGTCTTGTAGCTCAAGTACTCGAATTTCTTTATCGATTTCATTGTATTGTTTTGCTTTGGTTGCAAAGTTTTCATCGTTTGCATTAAGTTTTGCAATAGTTTGCGTGTAATCAGGAAAATCTTTAGTTAATGAATGGTCTTCGCCTAACATAGGTTACTCCTTAAATGGCTGTTGCATAATACACGTCACGTTATATAAAAATGATCAGTGACTTGGGGTGTCCCCATACAACAGAGCTTGGGCTGATCTAAAATAAATCAACCGTTATTGGTTGTTAGTGTGTCTATTTATGTTTGCTGGGCTGCAAAACACTGACACCTGCAAAGGCTTCAGTTAGAATATGCCTGCGACAGGCCCTAATTACTTTGAGTACTTTATTACATGCTTTTAATGATCGATAACTATGACTCGTTCACCTATAACTTGGTACAGTATTTTCAGCGCTTAGATCAAGACGTGTTGGTAAAACGTAACGACCAAATAACGCTGAGTGAGATCAAACAGTTAAACCCAGATCATATTGTGATTTCTCCAGGACCTAAAAACCCGACTGAAGCGGGAGTGTCGTTATCTGTGGTAGAGCAGTTTAAAGGAGTTTATCCTATATTAGGTATTTGTTTGGGGCACCAAACCATTGCTCAAGTGCTAGGTGGTAAAGTAGTGCGAGCTAAACAGGTTATGCATGGAAAAACATCGCCTATTTATCATCAGCACCAAGGCATGTTTAAAGGCCTACCTAATCCACTTACGGTGTGCCGCTACCATTCATTAATTGTTGAAGCGCACTCATTGCCAAAGGAGTTAGAAGTAACAGCATGGACTCAAAGCATCGCTGGGCAGCGTGATGAAATTATGGGATTATTACATAACGAGCTCGCACTTGAAGGTGTGCAATTTCACCCTGAAGCGATTTTGACCGAGCAGGGCTTAGCTTTACTTGATAACTTTTTAACGCGCTTCTAGGCTTATACCTGCAAGCTATTTACTTTTTGCCCTAAGATAGAGCTTATGACCGACATATTGCAGCAACAGCGTATTGTTAATGTGCTAAACCAACGAGCGCATGATTTGCTACTGGGTCATAGTTTTGCCAATCAGCAAATTGGCTTTATTCATACCTTAGATCTTAATGACGGCAAACCCGTTAAAAAACGCACCTTATTAGAAGTAGAAGTAGCTGCGCAGCAAAAGCGCCAACAAAAAAGCTCTTCACATCAAAAGTTACAGGCTAAAACCAGTCAAAAACTCCATACCGTTATTGAAAGCGTGATTGCTAAACGTCTTGAAGACATCGATTTTGTGATTAAAGACACCATTGGCATAGAAGATAACGTGTGCGCCATACTCGATATACTGGCTACTCGCGCCGCCTCGGTTGGCCGTCTAGAGCCGCTAATTAACGATTTAAGTTGGTTGGGGCGAGAGCTGGTTACCTTAGTTAATTTACCTTTTTATCGTAAGCAACGCAGTAAAGGCACCTCAGTCAAAGTAGATACCCCAGCGTTGGCATTACGTTATTTGGGCTTAGACAACCTGCAACTGGTAGTGCCTACTTTTGCAGTGCGTCATTGGATGCCACATAGCACAGAACCATTCACGTTATTAAAACGCAGGTTAAAAGACAACACCATGTCGTGTGCCATTGCAGCGCAAACGCTTGCCCAGCTTAACGGGGTAAACCCAATGCATGCGTTTACATTGGGCATGTTACTGAATGTAGGGCAAATTGCTTTAGTGCGCTTATACCTAAAAGTGTTTGATCAGGTATGGCAGCGCAAAGTACTGCGTGCTCGTGAAGAAGGTGATAAAAACCTACACACCGCGCTATTAGAGCTAAAACCAGATCCGTTATTTTTAACAACACTGCTACACGAAAAATCACTGCTTGTCAGCGCCAAGGTCATAGAAACCATGTCGTTCAAATATTTGCCCTTTAACAGTGTTATGCAGCAGTTAGTGAATGGGGTTGAAAAGGGCGATAGTTTATTGCCATTATCGCAAGTGATTTTAAAGGCTCGCTGTTATTCTCAATATTTAAATTTAAAAGAGCACCAGCTGATTGAAGACGATGAATTACAAAGCTGGTTTAGCTATTATCAGTTCACTAAAAAAGAGTTAGATACCCTAAAAACAGGTAATTTTACTAATTTGGCACTTCAAATTGATTAAATCTGTTAATTTTTTTGCGACTATTCATTCACTTTAATTCTACTTATTCATGTGCAGTTGATTTATAAGCGCCATGCTTTTTTCGTTGTAGAGGCGCTCACTAAGGTAAATGCACATCATAATTAGCTCTCAAATAGTTATTCACTATCTATGAAATAATATCTTAAGCCCTTTATTTTAAAGGGGTACATGAAAGTTTTTGAAGAGACATCCCCCTAAATTTCTGAAATAATGAGCGCCTGAAAATTGAACCACAACGTAGTTTCAGGCAAATATACAGTTATTAATTTTTGCCGGCACATTTGGTTATTAACAATAATCACACCCCTATTCTACTGCTTTGTGATGCACACAATTAAGAGGAAATAAAATGACAGTCAATCGCGAATTATTTGATCACGTAATGGTTCCTAACTACGCACCTTCAAGCGTAATTCCTGTTCGAGGCGAAGGCTCTCGTGTATGGGATCAACAAGGACGAGAGTTTATCGACTTTGCTGGTGGTATTGCCGTTAACTGTCTTGGCCATTGCCATCCTGCATTAGTGGGCGCATTAAAAGAGCAAGGCGAAAAAATTTGGCATTTATCAAATGTAATGACCAACGAGCCGGCACTTCGCTTAGCTAAAAAAATGGTTGATGCGACATTTGCTGAAAAAGTTTACTTTGCAAACTCAGGCGCAGAAGCAAACGAAGCGGCACTTAAGTTAGCGCGCCGTTTTGCGCTTGATAAATTTGGCGCAGAAAAATCGCAAATCATCGCCTTTAATAAAGGTTTCCATGGCCGTACATTCTTCACCGTTACTGTAGGCGGTCAAGCAGCCTATTCAGATGGTTTTGGTCCTAAGCCAGGCGACATTGTTCATTGTGATTACAATGACCTTGCCGCATTTGAAGCACTGATCAGCGATAACACCTGTGCGGTAATGATGGAGCCAATTCAAGGTGAAGGCGGTATCATTTCGCCAACTGACGAATTTGCACAGGGCGTTCGCGATTTATGTACTAAACACAACGCACTGCTTATTTTTGATGAAGTACAATCAGGTGTTGGCCGTACAGGTGAGCTATACGCATACCAAGGTTTAAACGTAGTGCCTGATATTTTAACCTCAGCAAAAGCTCTCGGTGGCGGTTTCCCAATTGGCGCTATGCTAACAACCACTGATATTGCACAGCATCTTAAAGTGGGTACACATGGTTCTACTTACGGTGGTAACCCATTAGCGTGTGCAGTTGCAGAAGCTGCATTTGATACTGTAAATAACCCAGAAGTTTTAGCGGGCGTTAAAGCAAAGTCGGCGTTATTTACTGAGCTATTAAATGCCATTAACGACAAGTACAACGTATTTAGTGAAATTCGTGGCCAAGGTTTATTAATTGGTGCTGTGGTAAACGAGCAATACAAAGGCCGTGCAAAAGAGTTTTTAGTTGCCGGTACTGAGCATGGCTTAATGTCATTGGTTGCTGGTGCTGATGTGGTTCGTTTCACACCTTCTTTAGTAATACCAGAAGCGGATATTCGCGAAGGTATGGCACGCTTTGAAAAAGCAGTAGCCCACGTTGTAAATGCGTAATTGCTAATTCAACTTCTTTAGGGGCAAACGTAGTTTGCCTTGCAGTTCCTATTTACCGTTATATATAAGGGAGTAAGCGGATTCATGATGATCCTTCGCCCAATCCAAAAAAGTGATTATGCAGCTTTAGTAACCATCGCCGACGAGTCGGGACATGGCTTTACTTCTTTGCCTAATAATGAAGAGTTATTACAAAAGAAGATAGCGCATTCAGTTAACTCATTTACAAAAACGACATCACAACCAGGTGATGAGGGTTACTTATTTGTTCTTGAAGATACTGAAACTGGTGAAGTAGTCGGTACTTCAGGTATTGAAGCCGCAGTTGGCTTAGATGACGCATTTTATCATTATCATTTGAGTAAAGTGATTCACTCTTCGCGCACGCTAGATGTGTATAAAGCGGTAGATATTCTCACCCTTTGTAATGACTACACTGGGGCGACAGAGCTGTGCACACTGTTTTTAAAAAACGGCTATCGTAAAAATTGTAACGGTAAGCTGCTTTCAAAAGCACGTTTTATGTTTATAAAACAGCATCAACAACGCTTTGCACAAACCGTTATTGCAGAAATGCGCGGTGTATCTGACGAAAACGGTAGTAGCCCATTTTGGCAGTGGCTTGAAGAGCACTTTTTCTCTATGGACTTCCCAACGGCAGATTATCTGACGGGAATAGGGCAAAAAGTATTTATTGCTGAGCTTATGCCTAAATACCCAATTTACGTCAACTTATTGAGTAAAGACGCGCAAGCGGTTATAGGTCAAGTGCATGACAATACGCGCCCTGCAATTCAACTATTAAAAAGTGAAGGTTTTACTTTTAATGGTTACGTTGACATTTTTGATGCGGGCCCAACCGTTGAAGCAAAAGTAGATAACATTGCGACAATTCGTAATGCACAAAACTTTAGTGTTGAAATTGGCGAAATGACAGGCGATACCATGGTGTTGTTAGCCAATGACAAGCTTGAAGACTTTAGAGCAACCGTTGTTCCTATGACATTTGATTCGCGATCAAACAGCCTAGTGCTTACGCAAGAACTTGCTGATGCATTACATTTGAAATCGGGCGATTTTGTTACGGCTACCCCAGTTTAATTTAGGAGAAAGTATATGACTCATCCTGCACAATTTATTAATGGTCAATGGTCACCAGGCCAAGGCACCGAATTTAACTCAGTTAACCCTGCAAATAACGATGTTATATGGCAGGCATCAGCTGCAAGCGCTGAGCAAGTAGATAGCGCCGTAGCCTCTGCACGTGAAGCATTTTATAGCTGGGCTGATAAAAGCTTTGCGCAGCGCTTAGAAATTGTAAAAACCTTTGCTGCAACGTTAAAAGAGCATAGCGAAGAGTTGGCTGTGGCAATAGCTCAAGAAACAGGTAAGCCACTTTGGGAAACGCGTACTGAAGCGGGTGCCATGGTCGGAAAAATTGCCATTGCTGAAAAAGCATTTTTAGAGCGTACCGGCGACGTTGAAAACGCGATGCCGCAAGGCCGTGCGATGATCCGCCATAAGCCACACGGTGTTGTTGCTGTATTTGGTCCTTATAACTTCCCTGGGCATTTACCAAATGGCCACATTGTACCTGCACTTTTAGCTGGTAATACCGTGGTATTTAAACCCTCTGAACTAACACCTATGGTGGCTGAGCTAACCCTTAAACTATGGGAAAAAGCCGGTTTACCAGCAGGGGTTATTAACCTTGTACAAGGTGAAGTTGAAACAGGTAAAGCACTGGCGTCACACAAAGGCATTGATGGTTTATTCTTTACTGGGTCTTCTCGTACGGGTCATATTTTACATGAGCAGTTCGCAGGTCAACCAGGTAAGATTTTAGCGCTTGAAATGGGTGGTAATAATCCGCTAATCGTTAAAGATGCAGAAGATACGCTTGCTGTTGTGCACGATATTGTGCAATCTGCGTTTATCTCAAGCGGCCAACGCTGTACGTGTGCGCGTAAATTGTTTTTACCAACAGGTGCTAAAGGCGATGAAATTTTAGCACGCCTAATTACAGCCACTAAAGCAATCAAAGTTGGTAATTATGACGATGCTGACCAACCATTTATGGGCTCTATGATTTCAACGGCCGCTGCCGCTGGAATGGTTAAAGCACAAGATGAGTTAAAGGCCATGGGTGGCGAAGTGCTGGTTGAACTTGAGCATACAGCAAACACTGGTTTTGTTACACCGGGTATTATTGAGTGTACAAATATCAATGACTTCCCAGATGAAGAGCATTTTGGTCCGCTTCTAAAAGTATTCCGTTTTGATGACTTTGACCAAGCAATTGATAAAGCAAACGACACGAGCTTTGGTTTATCAGCAGGCTTACTCAGTGATAACCAAGCTGACTACGATCATTTCTTACGTCGTATCCGTGCGGGTATTGTTAACTGGAACCGTCCTATTACCGGTGCATCAAGTGCAGCGCCGTTTGGCGGTATTGGTGCCTCAGGTAACCACAGAGCAAGCGCTTATTATGCCGCTGACTACTGTGCATACCCTGTTGCGTCTGTGGAACTTGAAAAAGTAACCATGCCAGCAACACTAAGCCCAGGTTTAAAAATCGATTAATCGATTTTTTAAACTAGTAATAAATCACTAAAAAAGCAGCTTCGGCTGCTTTTTTTGTACTGCAATCTCACAAAGCTAGCAATTATCAGTGCTTTCTGCTTAAATTAAGCAACCAGTATTTTTGAGGTAAGTAGACAATGGTTTTAAACAGGCAAGGGTACGATGACTTAATAATGTACCTAACTCAGAACTTAGCGTTGTTTGAAAAACCAGGTGAAATAAAGCCAGGTGCACCAACGGTTATTGAGTTAATTGAAGATGTAATTGCCGAAAATGTCATACGCATTTGTCAACAACACCCCGATCTATCTACAGAGCAGCGTAGTCAAATTGTACGCGAAGTTGATGGCATTGTTTACGACTTACAAGAAGTACTCAGCAGTGTGACTTCTCACACCGTCACAGTCGAACAGCATGCTTTTATTGATGAGTTTGCAGGGCTAGTCAAAAACTTATTTGATAACGCTATTAGTTAATATTTCCCCCTTTAAAACCACGCTTTATTCGCTATTTAATTTTAAATGCGCGCGAGTGTCTGCGTGTAATGAATATAAATTATTGAGATAAAACAATGCAAGCAAATGTAAAATGGGTTGAAGGTAATACTTACATCGGTCGCTCTAACAGCAATCATAATGTCGTGTTTGATGCGGGCAGTGACGGAGCCGCACCTAGCCCAATGGAAATGGTATTGATGTCGGTTGGTGGTTGTTCATCGGTTGATGTGGTGAGTATTTTAAAAAAAACTAAGCAAGAGTTCTCATCAGTAGATGTGCAGTTAACCGCTGAACGAGCAGAAACAGCCCCGCGCGTGTTCACCAAAATTAATTTACACTTTGTTGTAACCGGTAATAATGTGTCTGAAAAGCACCTAGAAAGAGCGGTTTCGCTTTCGGCAGAAAAGTATTGTTCAGTTGCATTAATGCTTGATAAAACAGTAGAAATTACCCACAGCCATGAAGTTGTTCAAGATCAGGGAAAATAACGCTTTTTCCGTGAGTAAAATTCGTATAAAATCCGCGAACTTTTCATTCTGCAGGTGCAGATTTCACTAATTTATAGGTTGGTTTATATGAACAAACCCTTCGATAAACTTAAACTTCATGGCTTTAATAATTTAACTAAAAGCCTAAGCTTTAGTATTTACGATATTTGCTATGCAAAAACAGAGCAACAACGTAAAGAATATATAGAATATATCGATGAGCAGTATAGTGCAGATAGACTAACCGACATTTTAGGTGATGTGGTTGATATTATTGGTGCCAATATTTTAAATATTGCACGTCAAGATTACGAGCCACAAGGTGCCAGCGTAACTATTTTGGTTTCAGAAGAGCCGGTAGAAGAGCAGCAAAATTATGATGCTGACGAAGCACCAGGGCCGTTACCTGACTCAGTGGTTGCACACCTTGATAAAAGCCACATTTGTGTTCACACGTACCCTGAAGCACACCCTGATGATGGTATTTGTACTTTCCGTGCTGATATTGAAGTATCAACCTGTGGCATTATTTCGCCACTTAAAGCGTTAAACTTCTTAATCCATAGCCTTGAGTCTGATGTGGTTACAATTGACTACCGTGTACGTGGCTTTACCCGTGATATTAACGGCGTTAAACATTACATTGACCATGCTATTAACTCGATTCAAAACTTCATGACAGAAGATACTAAAGAAGCGTACCAAATGATGGACGTGAACGTGTATCAAGAAAACCTGTTTCATACCAAAATGATGTTAAAAGAAACCGATTTAAATACGTATTTATTTGGTTTATCTACTGATGATTTGTCAGATGACGAAGAAGAAGAGATTCGCTCAAAACTAACACGTGAAATGCAAGAAATATTCTATGGTCGTAATCTGCCAGATACAGAATAATAGCAACGCATTAAATAAAAAATGGCGCTCACTGAGCGCCATTTTTGTATGTGTTGTTTAATGCTACTTAACGAGTAACAACTCGGTTTGTCGGCCATTTAGATACCACACACCGGTTTTATCAAACAGGGCGTCTTCTTCTAGCATTATTCTTATTTCTTTATTCCACGGCTTTATAAACACCGCATTGTTAAGCTCAATAGAATAAGCGGTATTTAAATGCAGTGGGTAATCGCCATCACCCGGCACACCTTGCTGTGAATCCCACATGCCTAATGTCGTGCCAGCTGCATGGCCATGATAGCCAAGCGGGTGCGTATAAATAGTGGGTTTTAAACCTTGTGCAATGGCTTTTTCGCGGGCGGCTTTTAATACCTGATTACCCGTTTTACCAGCTGTAAATTCAGCCGTAAAAATGTCCTGTAGCTTATTACCCTTTTTTAACGCATCAACAAGGTAATCTGGGGCTTTTGTCTCGCCTGGTTTTAAAACATACGCATGTTGTTGAGTGTCGGTATTTAGGCGTAAATACGTAATACCAAAATCAACATGCAGTAAATCGCCAGCTTGAATAACATTGTCGGCATAGCCATTGGTAAAACTGTCTTCGTGGTCGAACGATTTACTGTCGGCGCGTTGTATTGCAATACTTGGGTGAAACCACGTTTGCAGTTTAAGCTCCCTTACGCGCTCTCTAAACCACCATACTAAGTCGTCGCTGGTTGTTTTGCCCACCGTAATTACTTTATTTGAAAAGCCCTCAGCAATAATAGAATGAGCAATAGCAACAATGTGTTTGTACATGTCCACTTCTTCTGGAATGCGTTGCTCTAACCATGCAACAGCCAGCGGCTCGGCTGAGATTATTTTATTTTTATATGTCGCAGGTAAGTTGGCCATTAAAGTGGTGTAATCGCCATGCACTAAGCCATCAGCGTGTGCCCAGTCTGTAGATGTATTGAGAGCAATATTTCGCGGTTGGTATTGCTCAATAAGCTCATTAAGAGCAAGCCACTGATTGGGCTGGGCTTGCTTGTCCCATGCCTTTTTAAACACATTCCCTATTTTATAAGGCGCAATAGCAAAAGCATCTACAGCCCCTGAGGCATTGCGTGCTAGCACTAAAATGGTGGTGCGTCTTGCCGACAACCACGTTGCTGGCAGCATGGTTTTTAATATCGGGTCTTCATTATATTCGCGGCTTATCATTAGCCACATATCTATATTGTGTTGCTGCATTAATGTGGGTAATAACGTATTGATGCGTTTTTCGGTAGTGCTATCGATAAACGCGGCCCTGTCTTTCATTGATAAAATAGTCGGGGACTCAGCGGCTTTAATTACAGGGCTAAGAAGTATGAGTATAAAGGCTAATAAAAAAACGCATTTATTGTTTTGCATAGTTGGCTTATTTTTAGGCGAATATATAAGCTAACATCTCACAAGCAATACGATAAAAAAATCATTTGCGATAAACCGCAGGCACAAAAAAGCCCAGCAAAATACTGGGCTTTTTAGAGTCAAAACGTTTAGCTAAGCATGCTGTACAGTAACGCACAAACGGCTAACGAACCGACCGCCAGTACAAATAAGGTACTTAAACGGTTACGGTATTTTTGTAAGCTAGGTACTTTGTAAACCGCAATCATTGGCATAATGAATAAAATCATCGCAATGATTGGGCCCGATAACTGATCCATCATATCTAGTATGCTTGGGTTTTTAACCGCGCAGAACCAAATAGCAAAAAACATCAGTACCGCACCCACTTTGTCAGCCACTTTAGGGCTCATGCTTGAGTGTTTAGTTACTAATCCGGTAAAGCTTTCGCGCGCCCCTAAAAAGTGACCTAAAAACGACGACATAATAGCAATAAAGGCAACCAAAGGTCCCAACGTTGCAATGAATGAGTTTTCTGTAATATTAGCTAAGTAAGACAAAACAGAAACGTTTGCCGCTTTGGCTTCTGCCATTTGTTCACCTGTAAGTGATAACACACATGAGAACACAAATAACAAAACAAAGGTGATCAATAATAAGCTAGTACGTTTTAGAATCGCTTCTGACTTAGACGTTGCTAGTTCACCGTAGTGGCTGCGTTGTTTATTAACAAAGCTTGAAATAGCCGCTGCATGGCTAAACGAAAATACAATAATAGGAATTGATAACCAAAGTGTTTTACTAAAGCTGCCTAGCTCAGGCAAACTTGTATCCGGCATTTGCCAGCTTGGGATTAAATACAGCGATAAAAAGAATAATATACCCACTAACGGATACACTAAAATAGCAAAGGCGCGCAGCATTAAGCGCTCACCGCCCATCATTAAGCCAATCATCAGCGCAACTAAGATACCCGATAACGCAACGCGTGACGGCGACTCCATCCCTAGCTGATTGACCATAAAGCTGTCTACCGTATTGGTTAAACCCACACCGTAAATAAGCAAAATAGGAAAAATTGATAAAAAGTATAACAAGGAGATCAGTCGACCCGCATTTACGCCAAAGTGCTCTTCTACCACATCGGTAAAATCAGCCTCTTTATTTTTTGACGATAATACAAAACGCGCCAAGCCACGGTGGGCTAAAAAGGTCATCGGAAAGGCTAAACACGCCATAATAATCAGCGGCCAAAAACCACCAATACCAATGTTAATCGGTAAAAATAAAATACCTGCACCTACTGCGGTGCCAAAAAGACTAAGTGTCCACTGCGTATCATGCAGATTCCATTTTGATTTAGACGTGTGTGCGTCTTGTGCTGGTGCATTTGAAAGCGTTGCACCTTGAGATGTTGTCATGTGTGTGTATCCATTATTTATCATAATAATTGCGCCGAAGAATATAGTTTTTAGGCACTCATTTCATGTGTTTTTATGTCTTGGATATAAATTTGTTGTAGCGTATTAGTTACTGACTGTCACGAATATGAAACAGTGTTAAAAAGCTGCGCAATTAGTGCAGGATTATGCTGCGAAATGCGTGAATAACACGCAATAATGATCATGAATTGGAATGAGTTATTTAGTACAGTGCATTGCAAAGAAAATTTTTCTTACAATGCACTATGTCTAACTCCAGCAGCTACTCTACTGCAGACAGTGCTTTTTGAGCTATTTTATTGACCATTTGTAATGTTTTCTCAAATACCCATTTAATAAACTCAGCTGATAACTCCTTTATCTTTGTTCGTGCATATCCTGCAAATGCAAGCATGCATGCAAGCAAACCATTTATTGGGCCTGTTAAGTCTACGGTGTGAAAATTGTTGTTTGCTAAGATCATCGCAATTTTGTCGTATAAGCTTAAGCCGTTTGAAACCCCAGACTGCAGCGCATTCAGCGCTCCAAGCTTTGCTTGGCGTAATAGAGTCATTAAAGCCTCACTTAAACGGTTCATCCAATAAATAGAAGGTTGGACTTGGCTTGCGTGGGTAATGTCTAAGGTAACACGTTTAAATGGGTTAAATGTTACCCTCTTATTGATGCTATCCCAAGACTGCTTTTGTGAATTTCGGGTGTAGTACCTCATCAAGTGGTGCCAAGGCACAATTATTTGGTTGTTGTCCATTTTGTATTCAGGAGCGTTGTATGGAGCTTGCATGAATGGCCAAAAAGGGACCATTGGTACTACATCGCCACCATTTACACAGCGGAATATATTTTTTGGTTCAAGAGTATTAGTCGTACTTAATGCGAAATTAGTTAAGCCTACCTTTGGAGCTCCAAAAGTATATAACTTAACGTCTGAACTAAAACGTCGTTTTGCCCAATCAGCTACTAATGAGGCAACTGCGCCGCCCAGACTATGACCAACACAGTGAACTGTAGCATTAGGCTTTAATTCACGTAATAGAGGGGCTAATTGTAATTTCAAAGTTTCAAACAAAGTGTTAAACCCTGCGTGTACACTATGCCCTCCATCACACACACTTATATTAGCTCTACAGTCAGTAGATGCATCGTATATTGATGCAGTTCCGCGTATGGCAAGTACTAAATCGTTTTTAAATGGGTTCATGCGACCAGCTGGAGAGGTGCCTTTGCCAACTAATACAAAACCCGTCTGATGACCTGTTGCATGGGCCATTGCTCCGCCTGAAACTCCTTTTATCGGACCGTTGGATAAATCAAAGGAAAAAATATTTTCTAAATAGTTTGATGCAATAACTGTGTATCGACCTCTTCGGTCTGGTTTTTTTATATCATAAGAAATTTTAGCAAGTTCAGCGCATAAAATGGGTGATAATGTTGCCACGGTAAATCCTTTTAATCTTGTTTTTCCCAACGAGCAATACTTTTAATGAAGTGCTCATCCAATGAATCTTCAGGGTTTATAAGGTGATGTTTGGTTTCATCATTTGTTAAATCGGCATTTAAATTTTTAAGAAGTCTTTTAAATTCTTTAGGTGTTTTTAGTCCATGCTGAAACCCAATCCACAGATTAAAAATCTTGCCATCTTTTTCTAAGTCTATAATTATTCTAACTACAGGCTCATGAAAAATACTACCAGGTTTGCGAGAGGTTAAAGATTTTTCTGGGAAAGAGAAATAGCCTTCGCTATTAGTATATACACTGTCTAGCTCTTCATCATCATAGGTCAAGCTACGTTCAACGAGCTGATTTGCTAGTGGAATCCCATTGTTTGAAAGTTGGCCTGTTACTTCTGGGCAAAGCTCAACTTTATATTTAATTAGACCAAGCATTCGACATCCCTTGTTGATAATTAATAATCCATATTTTGATGATTATCCATAAACAGAATAAAACATCAATGTATTTCCTGTACGATTTAATTTGTCCAACGACAAATACTTGAAATATTATGCTCGCCGCTTGGTGCTTCTGAATCAATGATTTGATGTTTTATTTCTTCAGCGCTTAAATCTGCATTTAAATTATTTAGTCTTTTTTGTAATTCAATTGGGGTTTTAAGTCCATGTTGAATTCCAAACCATAAAGTATGCTGATGACTTTCAAAGTGAGTCACTATTACTACTCTGATCATTGACTCATAAAATATATTGCCAGGCTTACGTGATTTAATTGATTTAGCGGGAAATGAGTAAAAACCGAGTTTATCCGTATAGGCTTCATCTATCTCCTCATTTTCTAAGGTTAAGCCTCTTTGGATAAGTTGGTTTGCTACTGGTTTACCGTTTAGCATAAGTTGTCCTTTAACTTCCGGACATAGCTCTACTATATAGCGAATTAATCCGAGCATTTATTATTCCTTGTATAAAATCTATGTATTTATCTTTATCTATAAATAATGTGAAACGTTGATATACGATATTATTCAATCTAAGAACAAAAATTATCATGGATAGCACTGACTGTTCAAATCGACAAATATAAGGTATACACTGGCAAGGTAACGTATTGATAAGGATATTAAGTTGTTACAAGTTAAAACACTCCCCATTACAGCCACGCGTTGGTTTTCCCTTTTATTGTGCGCAATTACCGCTGCAACAATTACCGTATTTTTAAGCAAAATCGGTTTTGTACAAAAAGCATATTCAAGTTTGGGCGCTATTTTAAATGCTAATCCGGTTTTGCATTACAGCAGCGCATTTTTAGCTGGTATTGGCATAAAACTGTTGCTGGATAAGTTCTACATTTCTCACGCTAAACGCAGTATTGGATTTAACTGGCGATATCCGCCCGTGACAATGAGTGTATTGTTTGGAGTATTTTTCATTGTTAGTTATGTGTATGTAACTTATTCCAATGAAATTTTAGCTCAATTAACTGCTCATGCATTTGTAAGTTTTAAGTTTCTGTCACTGAGTTTTTTAGCTGCTGCAGCGACTATTATCTATCAAACTAAACTGTATACAGAAAAACCGATATTTTCAGTTGCACTGTGCGCGGTATCAGCATTTTATTTATTTTCTGCAATATGCTTAGTTGAAACAGAGCAAGCATTCTGGGTGTTCTTTTGTATAGCCGTTGCTTATTTGGCCATGTCGGTATATTTGCTATGTGAGCAGCTAAAAGTATCTAGCGCAGAGTTGATAGTCGAATCAAAAGAAGAACCTGAATTAACGCTTGAGAGCTTAAAAGAGTTTCGAAAATGGTTTCAAGACGATTCCATTATTAAACAAACAGAGAAATTAGAGCCTGATTTGCAGGTTTACGCTAATCGTATTACTGAGCGACTGCGCAATGGTGGTGATAAATATGAAGAATATATGGCGCAGCATATTGCACTGTGTGGTCCATTTGGATGTGGTAAAAGTAGCATTGTCTCAGCAATAGCAAATGAGCTCAAAAAATCTAAAAAGGTAGAAGCTGAATTATCAGGTAAAGAGAAGCTAAAAGTAGCACAACAAAACAAGATTACTTGGATACACAGCGATATATCAACCTGGGGCGCAGCAAGCGGCAGTGTTGCTCATGTTATACTTAGCCATATTATCGATGATATCAGCCAGCACTTAGATATGTGCGCCTTTCGTGCATTACCAAAACATTATACCGAAGCCCTAAAATCAGGCGGCGGTCTATTTCAATTTGCATCCACACTACTTGCAGGCCCCGTTGATATTGAGCAAAGCTTTCAAAAACTTAATGATGTTCTTGAAGTTACCAACCACAAATTATTGATCACCCTACAAGACGTTGACCGTCCTGTTGCGGGTGATGAAAACGAAAAGCGCCTAAATGATATAGCTGCATTACTGGATAGGTTAAGGAATAAAGATTTAAGTAATATCAACTTTATCGTCGCAATGGGTAATGACAAACCAGAGGATTTTGAAGTGATCTCAAAAGCGACAGATTATAGGGAAGATATTGCAAAAATAGATTTTAGAAAAACGCTAGCTAGCTTTACTAGAGCTAGTATTGATGAGGCCAAAAACAAGTATAGTAAAATTATTCTCTATAGATATTGCCCCACTCATGAAACTAATAAATTAGATCAAATTAATGTAATTATAGATTCACTTCGCCAGCTTAAGAAAATACTACGACGAGTTAATCAAGTGTGGCAATCTGAAAAATTAATGGGAGAGGTTAATTTCTATTCTTTACTTATGGTTATTGCACTTCGAGAAACTAGCCCCACTTACTTTGAACAATACCGTAAAGCTGATTCTTATCTAGAATCTAAAATCAAAAGTAACGAAGATGATTTAGACAATGTATTACGTGAAATAGCTCAGCTAAGTAAAGAGGACTCAGGAAGTTCGCAAAGTAACATTATAAAATCTGAGTTTATTTATAGTTATCTGCAAGTCATGCTTGATGTTAAAAAAGATAGCGAAGGAAAATTAAAGCTCGACCCAAGTAAAGATCACGAACAATCCGTTGGTTGCACACATTCTGATGTTGATTATTTAAGGCGAATATTGTTAGAAAAAGTACCTTCTAATGAGTTAAAAGATCAAGATGTTATGAAGGCTCTAAGAAACGGTGAAAATAAGGAGAAGTTAAATAATTATATACATGAAGCACAGTATAGCTTGTTTGAAAGTAACGCCTTGTTATGCCCTAAGCCAATGCGGTAACTTCAAAAATTACCGCATTGTATGATTTGTAGGTTATTTATTTGGGAAAGATTTAAGAGCTTTATATTCAATTTTCGTATTAGTCGCGTTTAATATTTCGATGCGTGCCCCTTTAAAGCCAATCACATTACTCTCAGTCAGGTCATAATTAACTTCTTGAGAAAAGCTAGGGCGAGCAAAGTCCTTAGAAAACTCACGATACATAAATTTTACTGTATCTTTAGATTTACCATTATAGATCAGCTCTTGTTTGAAACTTGGTTGTGAGATGTTAACAAGCTTACCAACTTTAAACTTTGGATCTGGTGTTGCAACTGGATCTGCTGTACTAAGATCGTAGTAACCTGTTAAGTCTAAAGAGCCATCTGGCTTTAATATTAAATATTCACCATATAATGGTATTCTCCGGCCAAAAGTTATATCGTTTACATAATAGTTATTGGCTGATGCTTGATAATATTTTTGCCCCTTGTTATCGATTTTAATAAATGGGAGTTTATGAGGCGTCATCACATATTCACGAGAAGAGCCACCGTCACTTATAGTAGTGAATAGCTCTAAGCCTTCGTAAGTATAAGCAATACTTTTTTCGAGCAAAGTATCACCAATTTCGGCTCTCGAGATCTTATTAAGTTCAGGGATATTAATTGTAGTAACATCGTTTATAATTCTTGAAGGCTGTTTAGATGAACAGCCAGATAGAGTAATTAAAACGAAGAGTATTGCTGTATAGTTATGACGCATATTCACATCCTTGTTTTGTTGTTTCTCAGACCTTATCAACATAAATCACTATAAACAATGGGTATTGATTACTATGTTGATTATACTTTTAGCTGCTCGCGACTCTAAGCCCGTAGCCCGTAATTTAAGATGCTTGTTGGGTTTTGCTTCGCTCAACCCAACTTACGCTCAACTACCTTTATTCTTCGAGTGCTGATACCACAAAAAATGGATTCAAATACTCATCTTTGGTGTTGTACAAAAGCGGGCTGCCATTAAGTTGAGTGACTTTAGCGCCGGCTATTTCAGCGATGGCGTGGCCTGCGCCGGTATCCCATTCACAAGTTGGGCCTAAGCGCGGGTAAATGTCGGCGCTGCCTTCGGCGACTAAACACAGTTTCAGTGAGCTGCCTTTTGACACCATTTCAACCTCATCAAAGCGTTTTACAAATTCAGCTAAATCAGGGGAAGGGTGCGAGCGGCTACCTACAACACGAATAAGGCCTTTGTTAGGCTTGGTGGTAACTTTAAGCTCGATGCGCTCATCGCCTTTATCTTTAAAAGCACCAATGGCTTCGGCGGCTAAATAAGATACACCCAGTGCAGGGGCATCAACCACGGCTAAAACCGGTTTGCCGTTTTCGATTAGGGCAATATTAACGGTAAACTCGCCGTTCTTTTTTATAAATTCTTTGGTGCCATCGATTGGGTCAACCAGCCAGTAGCTTTTCCATGTTTGGCGTACATCCCAACCAATATCGGCACTTTCTTCACTAAGCACAGGAATATCGGGGGTGAGCTCTTTTAGTCCTGCACTAATGATCTTATGAGCTGCTAAGTCGGCGTCGGTTACAGGGCTTTCATCGGCTTTGTACTCAACGTTAAAGTCTTTATTGTAAATACCCATAATCGCGCTTCCCGCTTTGCGGGCGAGAATAAGGGTTTCTTCTAGCAGTTCAGTCTGGTTCATTACATGGGCCTATAGTATATGCTGATGTTTTAGATACGTTATCAGCTGAGCTACCGATTGGTCTAGGGTGTTTTTACTGGTATCTAAAATTATTTCAGGATTAACCGGCGGCTGGTAAGTTGAATCAATCCCAGTAAAGTGTTTAATTTCACCGGCGCGCGCCTTTTTATATAAGCCTTTTGGATCGCGGCTTTCGCACACCTCAAGAGGGGTGTCGATAAAAACTTCGATAAATTCACCCTCATCTACTAATTCACGAACCATGTCGCGCTCAGCTTTAAAAGGAGATATGAACGCAGTAAGGACTAACAAACCAGCGTCAACCATTAGCTTGGCGGTTTCGCCTACGCGGCGGATATTTTCAACGCGATCGGCATCGCTAAAGCCTAAATCTTTACATAAACCATGGCGTACATTGTCGCCATCAAGTAGGTACGTGTGCGCGCCTTGCTGATTGAGTGCCGCTTCTAAAGCATTCGCAACGGTGCTTTTACCTGAGCCAGAAAAACCAGTAAACCATATAATAGCGCTCTTATGTTTTTTTTGTTCGCTGCGCTGTACTTTAGTGGTGGCGTAATTATGCCAAACAATATTGTTATCCATTTGCTGTGTCTCTTTATGCTATGAACGCGGGCATTAAAACGGAAATACCAGCGGGATCAAAGTCAGTACGGTAATTGAATAAATAATAGAAAGGGGTAGCCCCATCATTACATAGTCTTTTAGTCGGTAGTTACCCGCGCTATAAACCATTAAGTTAGTTTGATAACCAAAAGGTGAAATAAAGCTGGCTGAGGCGCCAAATGCAACCGCCATAATAAACGGCAAAGGTTCTACGTTAAAGCCAATGGCTAGTGAGTAGGCAACCGGAAACGACAGTGCCGCTGCGGCGTTATTAGTGATCAATTCGGTAAATAACACCGTCATTAAAAAGATTGCGATAAACGCGCCATAAGGGCCAAAGTCGCCTAGCACTACAAACATGGCGTCTGATATTTGCCCAGCAAGGCCGGTGCCTATCATCAGCTTAGCTAAACCTATGGCACTGCCCACGACAGCAAGTAACTCAATAGGAAAGCGGCGTTTTATTTCGCTCAGCTTAATCGTGCCACACAACATCAGCCCAATAAGTAACACTAATAAGCCTTTAACCAGCGGTACGGCGCCTAAAATACTTAATCCCAGCACACCTGCAAAACTTAACAATACAATGTTTGATTGTTTTGCACCGAGGTGTGTTTGTAAATCAAGCCCTGAAATATACACAAATTCGCGCTTTAAGTTAGTTAAGTCATAAAAGCTTTTACCAGGGGCGAGGATTAATGAATCACCCGCTTGTAAGCGCACTTGCCCAAGCCCGCCTTGTAAGCGGTCGTGACCACGGCGAATAGCAATAACGGCCGCATGAAATTGCTCTCTAAAGCGGGCTTCTTTTACCGTTTTGCCAATTAATTTAGACGACTGACTAACGACAACTTCAACGAGGTGTTCTATGTCTTTTTCGTGTTTGTCGTGCACCACTTTTAAGCCGTCAAAGCGAGTGAGCAAAGGTACCGACTTTATATCGCCTACAAACAGCAGTATGTCGTCTTGTTGAATAATATGTTGGGGGGTCACGGCGCAAATGCGATTGCCATCGCGAATAATTTCAGCCAAAAACAAGTCTTTTAAATCGCGTAAACCGTTTTCTTCTACGGTGCGGTTTATTAGTTTAGAGCCGGTTTGTACTTTCCCTTCTAAATAAAAAGGCACCACCTCTTGGCTATTTTTACCGTTGTCGGGCAGGCATTTTAGCATCACTAAAATAGTGATTAAGCCCACACTGAGTGCGCCTAAACCCACTAAGGTAAAATCAAAAAAGCCTAATGGCGCCATCCCCGCATCTACTGCAAAGCCATTTACGATTAAGTTAGTAGAGGTACCGATGAGTGTAATAGTACCGCCTAAAATAGCGGTGTACGACAAGGGTAGCAACAGCTTTGAAGGGGAGTGGTTTGGGTTATCCTTTATGGCGGTAATTAAGGAGGCAACCACCGCAGTATTGTTAGTAAAGGAAGACAAAAACGCTGTAGAAAGCCCAAGCTTGGTCACTGATTTAACTAAACTACCACTGGATAACGATTTAGCTAAGCGTTGAATAAGCGTGGTTTTTTCTATCGCTATCGACACTAAAATTAATAACACTAAGGTAATTAATGATGGGTTAGTATAATTAACCAGCATGCTTTCTAAGTCAATTAACCCGGTTAGGTAGCTGGTGCCTATGGCACTGACAAATAACCACGCAGGGTTAATACGGGTACCAAATAGGCACCCGACTAAAAGCAACATAATGCCTGTTAAAATGAGCTGTTCTACCATGCTTTAAATATTCCTAACAGGCGGTTATTAAACGTTATAGCTTTGAAATATCAAGCGCTTGCCAATGTGGAAAGTGTTTGCGTACTAGGGCATTAAACTCAACTTCAAAGTCGCTAAATTTACCCGCATTTTCTTCACTTTGTAGTACCTGTTCTATCATTCCTGCTGCAACCGTTAAGTTTGATAAACGGTCAATAAGAATAAACGAACCTGTTTCGTGATTGTGATGGTACTGATCCGCTAAAATAGTCTCGGTCAGCTCGAGTGTCACAATCGCAATTTCGTTTAATTGTAATGAATCTGCGCTGCCATGCTCTAGGGTGTTTACATCAATAGTGTGGTCTATTTTTGTGACCATGGCCGAGGTGTTTTTGCTGCCTAGTTTTAGGTTATAGCTTTTACCTAGTACTAATGGCGATTCGTGCATCCACACAATTTTAGCCTGTAATTGGTTGGTTACTTGAGCTTGCGAATTCGCAGGCACAATAACGTCCCCTCGGCTAATATCTATTTCAGTATTAAGAGTAACCGTGATTGCTTGGCCTGCTTCGGCGGTGTCGAGGTTGCCATCAAAAGTCACAATCTCTTTAATGTTAGATGTTTTACCTGAAGGCAGTACTTTTATCTCATCGCCAACGCGTAATTTACCTGAGGTCAGCGTGCCTTGAAAACCACGGAAGTTTAAATTAGGGCGAACCACATACTGCACCGGAAGGCGCGCTTCAAAACCAGTGTCGATTTCAGCTGCCGGAGAGTCTTCTAACAGCTCAAGCAATGGTTTGTCGGTGTAATAAGGAGTGTGTGCAGAGCGAGTTACTACATTATCGCCTTTAAGCGCCGACATAGGCACAAACTTAATGTTTGATACGTTAAGTTGCTCGGCAAATTTTAAATAATCGGCTTTAATTTTTTCATAAACGGTTTCGTCAAAATCAACAATATCCATTTTGTTAACCGCAACCACAAACTGTTTAATGCCTAATGAGTCACAAATAAAGCTATGGCGCTTAGTTTGTACCTGCACGCCATAACGTGCATCCACTAAAATAATGGCAACATCACTGGTTGATGCACCCGTTACCATGTTACGGGTGTACTGCTCATGCCCAGGGGTGTCGGCAATAATAAACTTACGCTTAGCGGTTGAGAAATAACGGTACGCTACGTCAATTGTTATGCCTTGCTCACGCTCAGCTTGTAGGCCATCAACTAACAATGCTAAATCAAGTTCTTCACCGGCATTACCTACTTTTTCGTTATCTTTATGAAGTGCAGCTAGCTGATCTTCATAAATTTGGTGACTATCGTGCAGTAGGCGTCCAATTAGGGTTGATTTACCGTCATCCACACTGCCACACGTTAGCATACGTAATAAGCTTTTATCTTGTTGACGTGCTAGGTAAGCGTCTATACCAATTTCTTTTACTTCGTTAAATGTATCGTTATTTAGGTTAGACATTAGAAATACCCCTCACGTTTTTTCTTCTCCATAGAGCCTGCTGAATCATGATCAATCACCCGACCTTCACGTTCAGATGACGACGATAGCAACATTTCTTCAATAATTTCTGTTAGGCTGCTTGCCGTTGATTCAACCGCGCCAGTGAGTGGATAACAGCCTAAGGTTCGAAAGCGAACCGACTTCATTTGTGGTACTTCACCTTCATTAAGCGGCATGCGATCGTCATCTACCATGATTAAGGTACCGTCGCGTTCTACTACAGGGCGCTCTTTAGCAAGGTACAGTGGCACCATTTCGATATTTTCTTGATAAATGTATTGCCAAATATCTAGTTCAGTCCAGTTAGATAATGGGAATACACGAATACTTTCACCTGGATTCACTTGGCTGTTATAGGTATTCCAAAGCTCAGGACGTTGGTTTTTAGGATCCCAGCGATGGTGTTTATCACGAAATGAATACACGCGCTCTTTAGCCCGTGATTTTTCTTCATCACGGCGTGCGCCACCAAATGCGGCATCAAAACCGTACTTGTTAAGCGCTTGCTTTAAACCTTGGGTTTTCATGATATCGGTATGTTTACCCGAACCATGCGTGAATGGGCCTACACCCATTTCGATGCCTTCAGGGTTTTTGTGTACGATTAAATCAAAGCCATACTCTTTGGCTAAACGGTCGCGAAACTCAATCATTTCACGAAACTTCCAGTTGGTGTCTACGTGTAATAACGGAAACGGAATTTTTGCAGGATAAAATGCTTTACGGGCTAAGTGCAAAAGTACCGATGAGTCTTTACCGATTGAGTAAAGCATAACTGGGTTCTCAAACTCAGCGGCGACTTCGCGCATGATTTTGATACTTTCAGCTTCAAGTTGCTGAAGGTGAGTTAAAGCCATTGTTGGTCGTCCTACTAAAATGATTAAATTAAAATCTGTTAAACTACGCCACGTCTGTCAGCGGTTGAGCAAAGCTACTGATCTGTGCTTTTTCGCCAAACCAGTGTAATTCTTGATGCAGCGAAGCTACTTCACCAATAATCAGTAAAGCGGGTGAAATAATTTGATGCTGCTCAATGAGCTGCGCTAATTGGTCTAACTGTCCTGTGACAACACGTTGATTTTTGCGTGTGCCGTTTTCAATTATGGCCACTGGTGTTGTTGCTGCTCGCCCATGTTTTAATAGCTCGGCTTGAATATGCGGCGATTTAATTACCCCCATATAAATAGCCAGTGTTTGGTTTTTTTGTGCAAGCGACTGCCAATTAAGTTCTTGTCCTTCTTTTTTGCAGTGTCCGGTAACAAACTGAATAGCCTGAGCATGGTCGCGATGCGTTAAAGGAATACCTGCGTAGGCACTACATCCCGCGGCTGCCGTTATACCTGGCACTATTTGGTAATTTACGTTATTGGCTGCCAGTACTTGGACTTCTTCGCCACCACGGCCATAAATAAATGGGTCGCCCCCTTTAATTCGGCACACTTTTTTACCTTGTTGTGCTAAATCAACCAACATCTTATTTGTATCTTCTTGAGCTACGCTGTGATCGCCTAAGCGCTTACCCACACAGATTAAATCGGCATCGCGACGCACTAATTCCATGATCTCATCGGATACCAAGTAATCATATACCACCACATCGGCTTGTTGCATTAGTTGCAGCGCTTTTAGTGTGAGTAGCTCTGGGTCGCCAGGGCCTGCACCGACTACGTATACTTCGCCTTCTGGTTCAACTTTGGCATCCAGCATTTGCTCTAGTTGTTGCTCAGCGCCATGGGTATCACCGGTTTGGACTTTGCTTACTACTGATGAATCAAACACGCCTTCCCAAAATTGGCGACGATCAGCAAAATGTTTAAAGCGTTGCTTTACTTTATGGCGAAAGCCACCAACCAAGTTAGCGAGTGGGCCGATATGCTGCGGAATAAGTGTTTCGAGCTTTTCACGTAAGCGCCTTGCTAAAACCGGCGCGGTACCTGCACTTGAAATCGCAATGGTAATTGGGTTGCGATCAACAATAGAGGGGAAAATAAAGGTACATTTAGGTTGATCATCCACCACGTTTACAAACACATTACGCGCATTGGCGAGTTCAAATACGGTGTTGTTTACTTCATCGTTGTCGGTGGCGGCAATAATCAAAATTTTGCCATCAAGATGCGACTCTTCAAAATAGGCATCTATTAATGTTACTTCATTATTATGCGCATGTTCTTTTAATTCTTCGCAAAACCAAGGGGCAACTAGCGTTACATCGGCACGTGCTTTTAAAAACGCACGGCATTTTCGCAAGGCAACCTCTCCACCGCCAACAACCAATACGGGTTTGTTGTCGAGTTTGGTAAAGATAGGTAAATATTGCACTGAATAACGCCCCTAAAAATAATAAAGTGTTTAACTGAGAAGCAGAATATAGTGGCTATTGATAAGTAAAAAATAATTAAATCTTAGTTGATATTCTTAAAAGTTATATCAATCATGTTTTTTAGGTCTAAATCGTATTTAGTAAGGGGTAGAGTGACATTTAGTATAAAAAACGCGCTTATAGTGTTTGGTTATGAGCTATAGCAAGTTTAAGCTATGATGCTCTTATATAGTTTAAGGTCACACAATTTCATAGGCATAAAATGACAAACAATACTCAAAACGCCACGCTAGCCGTTAGCTTAATGGACTTAACCAGTTTAAACACTGATGATAGTCAAGCCAGTATTAACGCATTAGTAAACAGTATAAACCCTAAGTTAGGAACGCCTGCTGCGCTTTGTGTGTTTAGTGAATTTGTTGATGACGCTAAAATAGCACTTGCTAATCGCTTATTGAGCCATGTAAAAGTGGCCACCGTAACTAACTTTCCCTCTGGTGATGCGCCACTCAATGAAGTACTCAATGAAACCCTGATAGCCATAGAGCGGGGGGCCGATGAAATTGACCTAGTTATTCCTTATAAAGCGCTTTTAAAAGGTGAAGCCGATACCGTGCTGGAATACGTGAGTGAGAGTAAAAAGGTATGTGGCAGCCGTGCTAAGCTCAAAGTGATCATTGAAACTGGCGAGCTAAAAACAGCAGCATTTATTACTCAAGCAACCGAGCTTGCCATTCAAGGCGGAGCTGATTTTGTAAAAACCAGTACAGGAAAAGTAGCAGTAAATGCCACGCTTGAAGCAACTGAAATAATGCTTAAAGCCATCAAAAAATCATCAAAGCGAGTTGGTTTTAAGGCTGCTGGTGGAGTCAAGACCGCAGTAGATGCAAATGCTTATTTGCAACTAGCAACCGAGATTATGGGGCATGATTATTTAGCACCAGAAACATTTAGGTTTGGCGCTTCATCGCTGTTAAATGACGTTTATAAGGTGTTGAATGAAGCGCAGCAGTGATGCCGAAAAACAACAATTAGAGCACGATGCGGCCAAGTTGTTTTTGCGATGTTATGAACAGCAAACGGGAATTCATATGCGCCATATTTGGCACAATGAACCAAATAGACCCGATGTAAGCTGTTATCAAGAAAATCAGCAACTCGATATAGAGGTGGCGCATTTATACGCCAGTGAAACGGAAGCCATGGCCGTGTTAGGCCGGCCACTGTCGATACAAATGCAGCGTGATTTAGCCGACATGGCGCAACAACCAAGCGAACACCGGTTGCAATCAGCGTTGGAGCGCTTATTAAAACAAAAAGCGACTAAGCGTTATTATTCAAAGCGTACGTGGTTGTTAATTCGTAACGCTAGTACTATTTGGCATAAGAGCGACTTTGAAGCGGCAGTCAAAAAAGTATGTTTTCCAAATACCCATCAATTTGAACAAATATGGTTACTGTGTGATTTTTATCGCGGTGAGTTATTACGAGTGGATTAAAAGCGGCTATAAAGTAGCCGCTTTTTTATTGTTTGATTAAAATTCAAAGGTGCTGATTAGTTAAACTTAAACATGTTGCCTAAGCTTTCTAGCCCTGACTGTTGAGTTTTTGCTAAACATTTTGAGTCATCTAAAGATTTCTTTGTTGTTTCATCGGCAAGGCCCGTTACTTTCAAGCTCTTTTCTTGTTGATACTCGCGCAGTGCTAATACAGTTTGACGGTCGTACTTAACGTCTTCAGTTTCAAACTCTTCATAATCAGGTTGGCTTTTTAAATAGCCTAAGCAAACCAAGTTCATACGAGACATTGCTAAGTCCATTTTTTCATAATGTGGCATTCTATGATTCGGCACATCGACAGCGACAGCAGCAGGTGCTGCTTTTTTACTAGCTACCTTTGGCGGTGGTGGTGCTGTATAGCCTGCAGCAAGCGTGTTGTTTTGGTTATAGCGATAATAGGTGTCTGGGATTTTAGTTTCTAAAAACTCAACGGCTTTAATTATTACTTCACGTAGTGCCTTTTCTTTTGGAGTGTCTGACCAACCACTAAGACTCCCTCCAACCAGTGCGCCACCAAAGTTTGTTGCTGCGCTGGTAAAGTTAAAATCTTTACTACCGCCTTCAACACTAGTTGCAGCTAAAATACGTGAAGTGCGTGTATCAATTAACCTTAGGTCAATAGCCATGTGCGATCCAGAAAAGCCAGCTGAAACAGAACTAAACACATCACCAATAAAGCCGCCTGAACCAACACTTGCCCCTGAACTGTCATCATCAAATTCAGTAACCGCTGCAACGACTACAATTTCAGCGCCTTCAATTTCGCCATACGCTGCACCCGATTGTGCACTCACTCTGCCTGATACAGCTAAATCTTGCTCCGAAAGCACAGCATCTAGTGCTTGGCGCTCCAATACAATAAAGCGATTAGTGCCAACAAGTGCGGTGGTAAGTTGATCTGCCATACCTTCACCAATTTCTTTTCGCCACCATCTAGAGTTATTCGACTTATCAGTGAAACGCGCCACGGCGATACGTGCTTTAGGGCCATTGTATTGCTGTTTGCTTACTTCATTAATGTCAGGCGAGTTTTGATTTGAAGTAACGTTTGTTGAGGTGCTTTGGCATGCGCTTAAGCTGGTTATTAATGCTGTGGCAAGTAGCGTTTTTTGTATGGATGAGAGCATAGGATTTTCCTTAATTTATGTGCTTAATTACATTTGTAGTTATTTTTTTAGCAATGGCTAATTAAGGTTAATTTAAATAAATCAGTAGCTTAAAAATAGTACTCAGGCGAAAGCTTTGAGTACACACGCGAAGCTAATTACTTTTACATGTTTGTGCTTCTCTGTATTGTTTTGGTGTCAGTGAATATTTGGCTTTGAAACAACGGGCAAAGTAACTTTGAGAACTAAAGCCGGTGTTATCTGCAACTAAACCTATGGTTAAGTCGCTATCAGCTAATAATTTTGCTGCATATTCTAAGCGGGTATTGCGAATGTAATCGCTGGGTGTAATGTCAAAAAGTGCTTTCATTTTTAATTGCAGTGCACGAGGGCTCAAACACATTGCACTGGCAAACTCTTCGACGCTAAACAGTTCATTTTGGTAATTTTCACGCAAGATTGTTTTTAAGCGTTCTGTAAACGTGTAATCTTTATTCTGCTCTATTTGTGCATCTAAGGTCACAGCATGTGCTTGGGCTGATAACTGTTTTATTAGGTGCTTATTTAACGCATCACGAATGCCTAATAAGCCATGAACCCGACTTTTTAATAATGATGCTTCAAAGGGTTTACACAGGTAGTCATCGGCCAGCAAATCAAGCCCCTTTATTCGGCTGCGACTGTCTGCTTTGGCAGAGAGTAATAAAACAGGGATATGATTAATAGAGATATCTGAGCGAATGGCACTGAGAAGTTGATATCCATCCATCGTAGGCATCATTACGTCACTGAGCACTATATCGGGCATTTGAGTTTGGCACAGCACTAGCCCTTCTTCTCCATTATTAGCGGTGAGGCAGGTGTAGTTATCACTAAATAATGAAACCAGTAACTCACGCATTTCCTCGTTATCTTCAACAATGAGTAGTTTTTTGTTGTTTTCTACCAGCATAGTTTGAGAGGACGCTAGTTGTTTATCCGTTAATAAGTTATCTGATTCACACAATGGCAACGTGACTGTAAAACAACTTCCTTTGTTTATTTTACTGGCTAATGAAATTTGCCCGTCGTATTGCTCTACAAGCTGCTTAACCAGAGCGAGACCTATACCACTGCCTGTTTGGTTGTGTGTTGCAATACGAGTAAAGCGTTCAAAAATAAGCGCTTGCTGGTGATCTTCAATACCAATACCAGTATCAGATACCGTTATAACAACATTATTGTTTGTGTTAGAAAGCGTTAGATTAACGGTTCCATCTGATGGGGTGTATTTAAGTGCATTGGTCAATAAATTATCAATAATAGATAAAGTATGTTTAGTTTCTAAATTTATGTAACTAGGCTGTTGCGTCGTGTCTTTAAAGGAAAAATTAATATTTTTTTGGGCAAACAAAATAGCAAAGTCGTCTACTATTTGCGCTACAAAAGGGCTTAAAGAATAAGCGGATACATATTCTATAGTCGCACTTGGGCGCTGGCTGAGCTGTAATAGCTCATTAATTAAATTAAGTAGGCGGAGCCCGTTACGCTTGATTATAGAAACTTGATGTTGCGCTTGAGCACCGAGTTGTTGCTGTTGTAAGTTTTCTACTGGCGCTAAAATTAAGCTTAATGGCGTTTTAAGTTCATGGCTAATATTATCTAAAAATTGGGTCTTTAGTTGATTGAGCTTTCTTTCTTGTTGAATAAGTTGCTCTGCGGTTTTAGCTCGATAGCGTGACGCTAAAATTAACCATGTAATAATCAAAACTATTATAAGGTATGCCGCATACGCCAATTTCGTTTGCCACCAAGGAGGCGTTACTGTCAGCTTTAGCATAGTGTGAACCTTGCTCCATTGCCCGTATTGATCGCTAACTTTTAATTGTAATTGATAATTACCTGCACTTAGCTGTGAATAGTTAACTTGTCGTTGGCTTGCATCTGTATAGATAAATTGCTTATCTAAACCACTTAGCTTGTAAGCATACTGGTATTGATTAGCAGATGAGGCATTATTAACGGCGGAATATTTAAAGCCAATGACCCCTTGGCTAGTTGGAAAAGAGAGTTTTTTAGTATGATTTATTAGTTTTGCTGGCTGTTTTTGATCTGTTAGATAGTTTTTTGTTGAACTTGCTTGGTTATAAATTAATAGCTCAGTTAACACTGGGGTTGGAGCTGAAGTACTCAATAGCAGTTTACTAGGGGAAAACTGATTAAAGCCATTGATTCCGCCAAAAAATAGCTCGCCATCAGCTGCTTGAAAAGCGGCACCTAAAATAAACGAATTATGCTGCACGCCGTCACGAGGTAAAAAATGCTGCATAGCTTGATTTGTGGGATTATAGCGGGTGAGCCCTTGGTTACTGCTTAGCCATAAATGGCCTTTACTATCATCTTTAATAGCAAAAATATTATCGTTTAGTAATCCATCATGTTCGGTAATGTAAGAGATTTTTTGTGTTTTTTTATCAAGGCGGTTTAAACCACCAAAGGTACCCACCCATAGGGTATCGTTATTTTGCAAGTGCAAAGAGGTGACCATATTATGGCTTAAACCAGTCTGCGATGTCTGATCCGAGGGGTAATGAGTAAATGATTCATCCGCCATACTTAGATAGTCTAAACCTGCACGCGTCCCGACCCATAATCCGTTCGCATTGTGATCATAGAGCACGGTAAATACGGTATTGTTAGCAAGGCTATTTACTGAGTCGTCGTGCTTGTAATGTTGAACCTCTAAGGTGTCGGGATTAAAGCGTGTTAAACCTTGGTTGCTACCTAGCCATAAATTTCCTTTAGGATCACTCGTTATCGCATAAACACGATCGCTGCTAAGTTGATGACTTTGCGTTGTATAGGCAATAAAATTATCTTCAGCTGGATTGTATTGCAGTAACCCACCGCCATAGGTACCAATCCAAAGTCGCTGTTGGTTATCTTCATGCAGGCTAAATACATTATTATTAGTAAGGCCGCTTTGCAATTTTGAGTTAACTTTATAGCGCTTAAAGCCAGTGTCGGTTTGTTTGTTTAAGCCATCACGCGTACCAACCCATAACCGACCTTGTGAATCTTTAAGTAGAGCGCGAACAAAATTATGGCTAATAGTAGTCTCGTCATCGCTCAAGTGCTGTTGATGCGAAAGTTGATTTTGCTTTTTATCATAACGTTGCAAGCCATAGCCATCAGTACCAATCCAAATGATACCGAACTGGTCTTGATAGACTGACAAAAGGTAATCATTAGCAAGCCCATTTAGTTGCTGTTTATTGTGCGGTATGTGCTGAAAATTCTTTTTAGATGTACTTTGCTCTGTTTTGTAAAATAAACCTTTTCCATAACTTGTAAGCCACAAGGTATCGGTGTCGTCAATTAATATATCGGTGATCCATACATCTGCAAATTGAGCAAACTCCGCAAAAGCCTCTGTTGTTGGAATAAATAAGCTAAGGCCTTGTTTGCTTGCTAGTAATAGCTGCCCTTGTGTATCTAAGTGTAACCGCCATAAATTTTTATGGCTCTTTGCTATGTGTTTAAACGTTTTTAGCTCGGGGTTAAATTTAATTAATCCCTCGTTGGTCGCTAACCAGATATTCTGTTGAGCATCTATGACAATATCTTGTATGACTGTATTAGCTTGCTCGGGGCTAGTATAGCTAAATGACTCTACTTCATTCTTGACTATATTTAATCGTGTTAACTTTCCATGTTCATGGCCTAACCAAATATTATTTAGACTATCTGAAGCCAATGACCAAATGCGATTATCAGTAATAGCCAACTCAGTTTGCGTATTAAAAACCTTAAATTGACCGGTTTGAGTGTCAAGTAAGTTTAAACCATTACTGGCTGTAGAAAACCAGATAGCATGGGGGTCGCCAGCAAGACAATCGGTGACCCAATTTCCTGAAATACTAGCCTCAGTAGGGTGAGACTTGAAGCGTTTAAACTCATAACCATCAAAGCGATTAAGACCGCCTTGTGTCGAAAACCAGTGAAACCCTTGCTTGTCAGTGATACTGCAAGTAATCGAATTTTGCGATAACCCCTGTTCACTAGAGTATGTATCTAAGTGAATAGCGCGCGCGATGAGTGCACTGTGAAATAAGCATAAAACGCTTAGAATCACGATTTTGTAAAGTGTATGAAGTAAATGCACCCGCTTCCTTGTGCTATTAATATTCCTAAAAGTGAAACAATCATAAACTGCTTTTTTATTAATGTTAAGTTTGATTTTGAGTGTGGCCAATGAGATTTTAAGTTATGGGTATCTTTTTACTCTTGTGTTAATGAATTGCGTAAGTATAATAGGCATCCACTTTGCAGGGGCGTAGTTCCAATTGGTAGAACAGCGGTCTCCAAAACCGACGGTTGGGAGTTCGAATCTCTCCGCCCCTGCCAATTTTTACAAAGTGAATAAAGTCTAGAACTAAAAATCGGTTTGAGTAAGCTTGTTTTTAAGTTTAGATTTTAATGGATTAACCCTGTCGACGTGCAGGGTTGTTGTGTCTGTAGTTAAGGTAATAATATTATGAGCACGAATATAGAAACACCATCAAGTGGGATGGAGTCAGTAAAGTGGTTAGTAGCAATTGCGCTACTTGCAGGCGCAGTCGTTGGTAATCATATGTTTGCAGATCAGTCTGTATTACTACGTGCTATTGGCGTTGTGGTTGCAATAGCGGCGGGTTTAGCTATTGCTTCGCAAACTTTTAAGGGACGTACTTTCCTTGCTTTTGCTAAAGAAGCGCGTATTGAAGTACGCAAAGTAATTTGGCCAACGCGTCAAGAAACAACGCACACGACATTAATCGTAATGGTTGCAACAGTGATTATGGCACTTATCCTTTGGGGATTAGATGGCATTTTATTCCGCGCTGTAGGCTTTTTAACTGGATTGGAGATCTGATCCCATGTCGGATGAGAATAACGAAAAGAAACTACGTTGGTACGTAGTACAAGCTTTCTCAGGTTATGAGAAGCGTGTTGCTCAAACATTATTAGAGCACATTAAAATCAAAGGCCTAGAAGATAGCTTTGGTGAAGTATTAGTTCCTACTGAAGAAGTAGTTGAGATGCGTGCTGGTCAAAAGCGTAAGTCTGAGCGTAAATTCTTCCCAGGTTACGTACTAGTACAAATGGATATGAACGATGCAAGCTGGCACTTAGTAAATAGCACTGAACGTGTTATGGGCTTTATTGGTGGCACATCAGACCGTCCTGCACCAATTAGTTCTAAAGAAGCTGATCGCATTCTTAATCGCCTACAAGAAAACGCTGAAGCGCCTAAACCAGCAACATTATTTGAACCAGGTGAAGTGGTTCGTGTTACTGATGGTCCATTTGCTGACTTTAGTGGTGTGGTTGAAGAAGTTGACTACGAAAAGAGCCGTGTAAAAGTATCGGTACTTATTTTTGGTCGTTCTACGCCAGTTGAACTTGAGTTTGGTCAAGTTGAACAAGATAAGTAATTGATTTAAAGCGTTGTGTTAAAAGTTTCTTAATTTTTGGCACGAAGCTTGAAAAAGGCCGCTGATTAACTTATAATCAGCGGCCTTTTTGTATTCAGGGAAAACGTTTGTTTAACTGTTTACTAAAAAGTGAGAAACCAATTTTTAAACTGGGAAGCCGCTAGAGTACGCGTCCTCGCGCGCACAAGGCTAAGACCCACCTAATGAGGTATTTATAATGGCTAAGAAAGTTGAAGCTCTAATCAAGCTACAAGTTGCTGCTGGTATGGCTAACCCTAGTCCTCCAGTAGGTCCAGCACTAGGTCAACACGGTGTAAACATCATGGAATTCTGTAAAGCGTTCAACGCACGTACAGAATCTATCGAAAAAGGCGCTCCAGTTCCTGTAGTGATCTCTGTTTACGGCGACCGTTCATTTACGTTCGACATGAAAACGCCACCGGCTGCTTACTTACTTAAGAAAGCTGCAGGTATCAAATCTGGTTCAGGCCGTCCTAACACTGAAAAAGTAGGCACAGTAACTCGTGCTCAACTTGAAGAAATCGTTGAGACAAAGAAACCAGACCTTACAGCTTCTGATTTAGAAGCTGCGGTTCGCACTATCGCAGGTTCTGCGCGTGCGATGGGCTTGAACGTAGAGGACTAAGATAATGGCTAAATTAACTAAACGTATGCGTACTATCCGCGAAAAAGTGGAAGTAACTAAAGATTACGAAATTAACGAAGCAGTTGCTCTTTTAAAAGAATTAGCGACAGCTAAATTCGTAGAAAGTGTTGACGTTGCTGTTAACCTTGGTATCGATGCTCGTAAATCTGATCAAAACGTTCGTGGTGCGACTGTACTACCTAACGGTACTGGCCGTGATGTTCGTGTTGCTGTATTCACTCAAGGCGCTAATGCAGAAGCTGCAAAAGAAGCCGGTGCTGAATTAGTAGGCATGGAAGATCTTGCTGAACTAGTTAAGAAAGGCGAGATGAATTTTGACGTTGTTGTTGCATCACCAGACGCTATGCGTGTTGTTGGTCAACTAGGTCAAATCTTAGGCCCACGTGGTCTAATGCCAAACCCTAAAACTGGTACTGTAACACCTAACGTTGCAGAAGCAGTTAAAAATGCGAAAGCAGGTCAAGTGCGTTACCGCAATGACAAAAATGGTATCATCCATACTACGATTGGTAAGGTTGATTTCACTGCTGAGCAGTTACAACAAAACCTTGAAGCTCTAATTGTTGCGCTTAAGAAGGCTAAACCTTCTCAAGCTAAAGGTGTTTACTTGAAGAAAGTAACTATCTCTACAACAATGGGCGCAGGTGTTTCTGTTGACCAAAGCACTTTAAGCACAGTTGTTGCTTAATTGAGTGTTTACATGGCGTGAAATTTGTACTATAATTTTGCGCCATTTTGTTGATTAATTTAGTTAATCGCAAAGTAAAGAATTCGGGTTGAAGTCCATAATTTCGAAGCGCCTTTGGGCAACGCGATAAATTGGGCTTCCGTCCAAGACCGTAGGCGGCTTCGGCCTTAATGTTACCTACGTAGACGGTGTGAATCCCCAGATAGATTTTTCCTAATCTTCTGGCTCTCGCCGTAAAAAGCATCTCCATCTTTATTGATGGGGAAGAGTAAAACAGGGAAGCCGATAAACGGTAACCCATTAAACCAGGAGTAACACCCATGGCTTTAAATCTTCAAGGCAAAAAAGCAATTGTTGCTGAAGTCAACGAAGCAGCCAATGGTGCTCTTTCTGCAGTTGTTGCAGATTCTCGTGGTGTAACAGTTGGTGCAATCACTGCCCTTCGTAAAGAAGCTCGTGCAAATGGTGTTTGGATGAAAGTTGTCCGTAACACTTTAGCAAAACGTGCTTTTGAAGGTACAGAGTTTGAGTGCCTTTCTGACTCATTAGTTGGTCCAAGCTTAATCGCTTTCTCATCAGAGCACCCAGGTGCTGCTGCGCGTATCTTCTCAGATTTCGCGAAAAAGAATGAGCATTTCGAACTTAAGATGGCCGCTTTTGAAGGTAATGTAGTAGACGCAGCTATGCTTGCAACTCTACCTACATACGACGAAGCTGTTGCACGCTTAATGAGCGCTATGAAAGAAGCGTCTGCTGGCAAATTGTGTAAAACAATTGAAGCAGTACGTGTACAGAAAGAAGAGCAAGCTGCTTAATTTTAAGTTGTTTAATCCCTTTCGGTGTAAATTTATTTGGACCTTAGAGTCCGTTAATTATTAGGAAATTTGTAATGTCTGTAACTAAAGACCAAATCCTTGACGCAATTGCTGAAATGTCAGTAATGGACGTTGTTGCTCTAGTTGAAGCAATGGAAGAAAAATTCGGCGTAACTGCTGCAGCTGCTATGGTAGCAGGTCCTGCTGCTGAAGCTGCTGAAGAGAAAACAGAATTTGACGTAATCCTTACTGGCGCTGGCGCTAATAAAGTTGCGGCAATCAAAGCTGTTCGTGGCGCAACTGGTCTTGGCTTAAAAGAAGCTAAAGCACTTGTTGAAGCTGCTCCAACTCCAGTTAAAGAAGGTATTTCTAAGGAAGAAGCTGAAGCTCTTGCTAAAGAACTTACTGAAGCTGGTGCTGAAGTTGAGGTTAAGTAATCTAGCTTTTGCTAGGTTCGCTGCCTGAGAAATCAGGCAAGGGCTGGTGATTATTTAATCACCGGCCTTTTTGCGCTATAGAGCGACTATTCTTATAGCGCAAATAAAATCTGATTTATTCTTTAATTTCAACGCTTTATAGTTTGCTAGTGTTGAGGTGGGATTAAGTTGGAACAACAGTTAAATGTTGTACATCTTGGCATAGATGCCAGTTAAGTCTGTTCTTACAAGAACAGGTCGGGTCAAAGATCAGCAAGCTGAGGAACCCCATGGCTTACTCTTATTCTGAAAAGAAACGTATCCGTAAGGATTTTGGTAAACGTCCACAAGTTTTGGATATACCTTTCTTACTGTCGACGCAGTTAGAATCGTTTAAAAAATTCTTAGTCCCGGACGCTGATGGCGATCATGGTTTGGAAGCTGCCTTCCGTTCTGTGTTCCCAATTAAAAGCTACTCGGGAAATTCTGAGCTTCAATACGTAAGTTATCGTATTGGTGAGCCAGTATTCGATGTAAAAGAATGTCAAATTCGCGGTGTGACTTATTCTGCTCCACTTCGCGTGAAACTGCGTCTTGTAGTAATGGACAAAGAAGCTCCAGGCACAGTTAAAGACATTAAAGAGCAAGAAGTTTACATGGGCGAAATTCCGCTCATGACCGATACCGGTACTTTTGTAATCAATGGTACAGAGCGTGTTATCGTTTCTCAGCTACACCGTAGCCCTGGTGTATTCTTTGATAACGACCGCGGTAAAACTCACTCGTCAGGTAAAGTGCTTTATAACGCACGCGTAATTCCTTACCGTGGTTCATGGTTAGACTTCGAATTTGATGCAAAAGATAACTTATATGTACGTATTGACCGTCGTCGTAAATTACCGGCGTCTATCATCTTACGTGCACTTGAGTACACGAGTGAAGAAATCCTAGATATCTTCTTCGATACTACTGCGTTTGAAATTGCTGACGGTAAAGTTCTTATGGAACTTGTACCTTCACGTTTACGTGGTGAAACTGCCGCTTTTGATATCAAGAGCGAAGACGGTGAAGTCCTTGTTGAAAGCGGTCGTCGTGTTACGGCTCGCCACATCAAGAGCATCGAGAAAAAAGGCATTAATCAATTAGAAGTACCACATGAGTACATCATTGGCCGTGTATTAGCGAAGAACTATGTTGATGAGTCAACAGGTGAAATCATCGCGACTGCAAATGACGAGCTAACGCTTGAAATGATGGCTGAATTGGTTAAAGCAGGTCACACTACTATTGATACATTATATATCAATGAAGTAGACAGCGGCGCTTACATGTCAAATACATTAAACATTGACTCGTCAAGCAACCGTTTAGAAGCACTAGTAGAAATTTATCGCATGATGCGCCCAGGCGAGCCACCGACGAAAGACGCGGCTGAAGCCTTATTTGAGAACTTATTCTTCTCAGAAGAACGCTATGACTTATCAACAGTAGGTCGTATGAAGTTCAATAGCCGTGTTGGTTACGATTCAGACACAGGCCCTGGCACATTAAGCAAAGAAGACATCGTAGCGGTTATGAAAGTATTGATTGCTATTCGTAACGGTGTTGGCGATGTTGATGATATAGACCACTTAGGCAACCGTCGTATACGTAGTGTTGGCGAAATGGCTGAGAACCAATTCCGTGTAGGTTTAGTACGTGTAGAACGTGCTGTACGTGAGCGTTTAAGCTTAGGTGACCTAGACGCGATCATGCCACAAGATCTTATTAATGCTAAGCCTATTTCGGCAGCAGTTAAAGAGTTCTTCGGCTCGTCTCAGTTATCACAGTTTATGGACCAAAATAACCCGCTATCAGAAGTAACGCACAAGCGTCGTATTTCTGCATTAGGTCCGGGCGGTCTAACTCGTGAGCGTGCTGGCTTTGAAGTACGTGACGTTCACGTAACTCACTACGGTCGTGTATGTCCAATCGAGACTCCTGAGGGTCCAAACATCGGTCTAATTAACTCATTGTCTACGTATGCACGTACCAATGACTACGGTTTCTTAGAAACACCTTACCGCAAAGTGGTAGACGGTGTAGTAACTGATGAAGTTGATTACCTATCAGCCATTGAAGAAGGTCAGTTTGTTATCGCACAGGCGAACTCAAACTTAACTGAAACCAATGAGTTTGTAGATGAACTTATTCCATGTCGTCACAAAGGTGAATCAACCTTTATGGGTCGCATGGACCAACAATATATGGATGTATCACCACAACAGGTGATCTCTGTAGCGGCCGCACTTATCCCGTTCCTAGAACACGATGATGCTAACCGTGCATTGATGGGTTCAAACATGCAACGTCAAGCAGTACCAACATTGAAAGCGGACAAACCGTTAGTAGGTACTGGTATTGAGTTAACACTAGCGAAAGACTCTGGTGTAACGATTGTTGCAAAACGTGGTGGTGAAGTAATGTATGCCGACGCAAGTCGCATCGTTGTTAATGTACATGAAGAAGAACGCATTCCTGGTGAAGCGGGCATCGACATCTACAACTTAACCAAGTACACACGTTCTAACCAAAATACATGTATTAACCAAAAACCAACATGCATGGTTGGTGAACCGGTTACTCGTGGCGATGTGTTAGCAGATGGTCCTTCGACTGACTTAGGTGACTTAGCCCTTGGTCAAAACCTTCGCGTGGCATTCATGCCATGGAACGGTTACAACTTCGAGGATTCAATCTTACTATCAGAGCGCGTAGTTGAAGAAGATCGTCTAACGACTATTCATATTCAAGAACTACAGTGTATTGCCCGTGATACTAAATTAGGCTCAGAAGAGATCACAGCAGATATCCCGAACGTGGGTGAATCTGCACTAGGCAAGCTTGATGAATCAGGTGTTGTATATATTGGTGCTGAAGTTAAAGGCGGCGATATCCTAGTAGGTAAAGTGACTCCGAAAGGCGAAACGCAATTAACACCAGAAGAAAAGCTACTACGTGCTATCTTCGGTGAAAAAGCGTCTGACGTTAAAGACAGCTCTTTACGTGTACCAAACTCTGTAACTGGTACTGTAATCGACGTACAAGTTTTCACCCGTGATGGTGTTGAAAAAGATAAACGTGCGTTAGAAGTTGAAGACATGCAGCTTCGCGAAGCGAAGAAAGACTTCAACGAAGAGTTCCGTATTCTAGAAGCCGGTGTTTTAGACCGTGCACGCAAGTTACTTGTGGCAGCTGGTTTCGATGAAGACAACTTAGCGTCACTGAATGCTGAAAAGTTACTAACTCAAAGCCTTGCTGAAGAAGACAAGCAAGCTGAACTTGAGCAACTAGCTGCACAGTACGATGAGCTTAAAGCTGAATACGATAAGAAGTTTGAAAACAAACGTCGTAAAATTACCCAAGGTGATGACTTAGCACCAGGCGTACTTAAGATTGTTAAAGTATACCTAGCTGTTAAACGTCGTATCCAACCGGGTGATAAAATGGCGGGTCGTCACGGTAACAAAGGTGTTATCTCGACTATCGTACCAGTAGAAGATATGCCATACGATGACAAAGGTCGTACGGTAGATATCGTACTAAATCCACTAGGTGTACCATCACGTATGAACATCGGTCAGATCCTTGAAACACATATGGGTCTAGCTGCACGTGGTATTGGTGAGCGCTTAGAAGAAATGATGAAAGAGCAACGCGAGCTTCATGAGCTACGCGAATTCATTAAACAAGCTTATGAGATCGGTGAGTCTCGTCAGGTTGTGGATATTGCTAGTTTCTCTGATGACGAAATTCGTCGTTTAGCTGAAAACTTGAAAGGTGGTTTACCGATTGCTACTCCTGCATTTGATGGCGCGAAAGAAAGCGAAATCAAAGACATGCTAGAGCTAGGCGGCTACCCTAGAAGTGGTCAGGTTACACTTTATGATGGCCGTACTGGCGATCAGTTTGAACGTCAAGTAACTGTAGGTTACATGTACATGCTTAAACTTAACCACTTGGTTGACGATAAGATGCACGCACGTTCTACTGGTTCTTACAGCCTTGTTACTCAGCAGCCGCTGGGTGGTAAAGCACAGTTCGGTGGCCAGCGTTTTGGTGAGATGGAAGTATGGGCACTTGAAGCTTACGGTGCTGCTTACACGCTACAAGAAATGCTAACAGTGAAATCGGATGACGTGAACGGTCGTACTAAGATGTATAAAAACATCGTTGATGGTAACCATAAAATGGAACCAGGTATGCCAGAATCGTTCAACGTATTGTTGAAAGAAATCCGCTCACTGGGTATCAACATCGAGTTGGAAGAAAATTAAGCCAATTAGATGCTGCAGTTAGCGCTGCAGCATCTGTTATGGCTGAATAGAATGTAGGGACGAGAACATCCGTCCTCAAGATTAACTCCGACAGGAGAGCTAAGGTGAAAGACTTACTTAAGTTTCTGAAGCAACAAAATAAGACCGAAGAATTCGATGCAATTCGCATTGGTCTTGCTTCACCAGACATGGTTCGCTCATGGTCATACGGTGAAGTAAAGAAACCTGAGACTATTAACTACCGTACTTTCAAGCCTGAGCGCGATGGCTTATTCTGTGCCCGTATTTTCGGCCCAGTGAAAGATTATGAGTGTTTATGTGGTAAATATAAACGCCTTAAACACCGTGGTGTGATCTGTGAAAAGTGTGGCGTTGAAGTAACACTCACTAAAGTGCGTCGTGACCGTATGGGTCATATAGAACTGGCAAGTCCAGTTGCGCATATATGGTTTTTAAAATCATTACCGTCACGTATCGGCTTAATGCTTGATATGACGCTTCGTGATATTGAACGTGTTCTTTACTTCGAATCATTCGTAGTAACTGAGCCTGGCATGACAACGCTTGAGCGTGGTCAGCTATTAGGTGAAGAAGAATACCTAGATGCACTTGAAGAGCACGGTGATGAATTTGAAGCGAAGATGGGTGCTGAAGCAGTATTAGACTTACTGCGTGAACTCGATCTTGCTCAATTAATTGCAGAAATGCGTGAAGAGTTACCAACAATTAACTCTGAAACTAAGCGTAAAAAGATCACTAAACGTCTTAAGTTAATGGAATCGTTCCACCAATCAGGTAATAACCCTGAGTGGATGATCATGACAGTACTTCCAGTATTGCCACCTGACTTACGTCCATTAGTACCACTAGACGGTGGTCGTTTTGCGACATCTGATCTAAATGACCTTTACCGTCGTGTTATTAACCGTAATAACCGTCTTAAGCGTCTACTAGATTTAGCTGCACCAGATATTATCGTACGCAACGAAAAACGTATGTTACAAGAAGCGGTCGATGCGCTACTTGATAACGGTCGTCGTGGTCGTGCAATTACAGGTTCTAACAAACGTCCTCTTAAATCGCTTGCTGATATGATCAAAGGTAAGCAAGGTCGTTTCCGTCAGAACTTACTTGGTAAGCGTGTAGATTACTCTGGCCGTTCTGTAATCACGGTTGGTCCTACACTTAAGCTTCATCAGTGTGGTCTTCCTAAGAAGATGGCATTAGAGCTTTTCAAACCATTCATCTATGGCAAATTAGAGCGTCGTGGCATGGCTACGACAATCAAAGCTGCTAAAAAGATGGTTGAGCGTGAAGTTGCGGAAGTATGGGATGTACTAGACGAAGTAATTCGTGAACATCCAGTATTACTTAACCGTGCACCAACACTTCACCGTTTGGGTATCCAAGCGTTTGAACCTGTGCTTATCGAAGGTAAAGCGATTCATTTGCACCCATTAGTATGTGCGGCGTACAACGCCGATTTCGATGGTGACCAAATGGCGGTACACGTACCGCTAACAATTGAAGCGCAACTTGAAGCTCGCGCGTTAATGATGTCTACAAACAACATCTTATCGCCTGCTAATGGTGAGCCAATCATCGTTCCTTCACAGGACGTTGTATTAGGTCTTTATTACATGACGCGTGATCGTATTAACGCGAAAGGCGAAGGCGCCGTATTTAAAGATCCTAAAGAAGCAGAAAAAGCATACCGTAGTGGTAATGCCGACCTTCACGCTATCGTGAAAGTACGTATTAGCCAATCAGTTAAAAACGAAGAAGGTGTTGTTGAAGACACTGTAACCGTAATTGATACTACTGTTGGTCGTGCGATTCTGTCTTTAATTTTACCAAAAGGCATGCCGTATGAGTCAATCAACCAAGCCCTAGGTAAAAAGCAGATTTCTGGCTTAATTAATGAGTGTTACCGTCGTCTTGGTCTAAAAGACACAGTTATGTTTGCTGACCAAATCATGTACACCGGTTTCCACTATGCAATGAAGTCTGGTGTTTCAATTGGTATCGATGACTTAGTTATCCCACCAGTTAAAGCAGCAATCATTGAATCAGCTGAAGCTGAAGTAACTGAAATCAACCAACAATTCCAATCAGGTCTTGTAACGGCTGGTGAAAAGTACAACAAAGTTATCGATATCTGGTCACGTGTAAATGAAAACTTATCACGTGAAATGATGGCCAACTTGTCAAAAGACACGGTTATCAATGCAAAAGGTGAAGAAGTAGAGCAACCGTCATTTAACTCAGTGTTTATGATGGCCGACTCAGGTGCTCGTGGTAGTGCCGCTCAGATCCGTCAGCTAGCAGGTATGCGTGGTCTAATGGCACGTCCAGATGGTTCAATCATCGAGACGCCAATCACCGCTAACTTCCGTGAAGGTCTAAACGTACTTCAGTACTTCATCTCAACGCACGGTGCGCGTAAAGGTCTTGCCGATACAGCACTGAAAACAGCAAACTCGGGTTACCTAACGCGTCGTCTAGTAGACGTTGCACAAGATTTGGTAATCAATGAAGACGATTGTGGCACAGAAGATGGCTTAACAATGAAACCGCTAATTGAAGGTGGTGACGTTGTAGAAGCACTTCGCGAACGTGTACTAGGTCGTGTTGTTGCTGAAGATGTTGTAATACCAGGTACTAATACAGTACTTGTTGAACGTAACATCATGCTTGACGAAAAACTGTGTGACCTTTTAGAAGAGCACTCAGTTGATGAAGTTCGCGTACGTTCAGTTATCACTTGTGATAACGACTTTGGTGTTTGTGCTAAGTGTTATGGTCGTGACCTTGCACGTGGTCATATCATCAACGCGGGTGAATCAGTAGGTGTTATCGCGGCACAGTCAATCGGTGAGCCGGGTACACAGCTTACGATGCGTACTTTCCACATCGGTGGTGCGGCATCAAGAGCGTCTGCTGAAAATAATGTACAAGTTAAAACAAACGGTACATTAAAACTTCACAACGCTAAATATGTATTAAATACAGACGGTAAGATTGTTATTACCTCTCGTTCTACCGAGATCACTATCATTGATAGCTATGGTCGTGAGAAAGAGCGTTATAAAGTACCTTACGGTGCGGTATTAACAGTGCAAGACAATGCAGAAGTTCAAGGTAACGACATCGTTGCTACTTGGGACCCGCATAGTCACCCAATCGTTCTTGAGCATAAATCAAAAGTATCGTTCAGCGATATCGATGATTCAAACACTGAAGCACAGACTGACGAACTAACGGGTTTAACTCGTGTAGTTGTTAAAGATCTTGCTAAAGCGAATGCGAAAGAACCAAAGCTTATCATTGAAAGTGATGAGCGTGGCTTGCAAGAAACGCGTCTTCCTTCATTCACTACGATTGAAGTAACAGACGGCGCGACTGCAAACCCAGGTGACGTGTTAGCACGTATTCCGCAAGAAGGTTCGAAAACTCGTGATATCACGGGTGGTCTACCACGCGTAGCCGACTTATTTGAAGCACGTAAGCCGAAAGATCCAGCTATCTTAGCTGAAATCACCGGTACGATTAGCTTCGGTAAAGAGACTAAAGGTAAGAAACGTTTAGTTATTACACCAGCTGAAGGCGATCATTACGAAGAAATGATTCCTAAGTGGCGTCAACTTAACGTGTTTGAAGGTGAACAAGTGTCTAAAGGTGAAGTTATCGCCGATGGTCCAGAATCACCGCATGACATCTTACGCCTACGTGGTGTGACTCATGTTGCTAATTACATTGTTAACGAAGTGCAAGAGGTTTACCGTTTGCAGGGCGTTAAGATCAATGATAAGCACATTGAAACTATTATTCGTCAAATGCTACGTAAATGTATCATTCTAGACGGTGGTGATACTGAGTTCTTAGCCGGTGAGCAAATTGAAGTGGCACGCGTTAATATCGCAAACCGCGACCTTGAAGCTCAAGGTAAGATCCCAGCTAAGTTTGAAATCCAGTTAATGGGTATCACAAAAGCATCACTAGCGACAGAATCTTTCATCTCAGCAGCCTCGTTCCAGGAGACAACTCGTGTCCTAACAGAAGCCGCTGTAAATGGTAAGAGCGATGAACTACGCGGTCTGAAAGAAAACGTAATTGTGGGTCGATTGATCCCAGCCGGTACCGGTTTTGCGTATCATCAAGAGCGTATGGCTCGTCGTAAGCAAAAAGACGTTGTTGAAGAGCAAACGGTAAGTGCGGAAGAGGCAACTCAAGCACTCACTGATGCTTTAAACGCGGATTTATCTGGAAATCAATAAACCGAATCTAATCAATAGATTAGAGTTTCACAAGGCAGTTATCTACTGCCTTGTGAGCGGTTTAGGTTGACAGGTCAATCTTTGCTCATTAAAATTCCGCCACCCATTTACTTGCACGTTTAAAACATGCTGGTAAAACAAGGGCGGATTTTTTATTTTTTTCAGTAGTAATTTTAATTTCAGGAGCTATTTAAATGGCAACTATTAACCAGCTAGTGCGTAAGCCACGTCGTAGCAAGGTTACTAAAAGTAACTCAGCTGCGCTTAAAGCGTGTCCGCAAAAGCGTGGTGTATGTACTCGCGTATATACAACTACACCTAAGAAACCAAACTCGGCGTTACGTAAAGTAGCTCGTGTACGTTTAACTAACGGTTTCGAAGTAACTTCATACATCGGTGGTGAAGGTCATAACCTTCAAGAGCACAGTGTAATCCTAATCCGTGGTGGTCGTGTTAAAGATTTACCAGGTGTGCGTTTTCACACTGTACGTGGTGCACTTGACTGTGCAGGCGTTAGCGACCGTCGTCAAGCTCGTTCTAAATACGGTGCAAAACGCCCTAAAGGCTAATTGTTTTCCGTTAGTAAGGCCAAGCACTAAATATTATTAATTATTGTTTTGGGTGATTGACTCGAAAGAGCAAACCTGAATAAACCGGAGATACAAAATGCCTAGAAGACGCGTAATAGGTCAACGTAAAATTCTTCCAGATCCTAAGTTCGGATCGGAACTTCTTGCTAAGTTCGTTAACATCGTAATGTTAGACGGCAAGAAATCTACTGCTGAAAAAATCGTTTATGGTGCGCTAGACGTGGCTGCTGAGAAATCAGGCAAGTCGCACCTAGAAATCTTTGAAACTGCACTTGATAACATCCGTCCACAGGTAGAGGTTAAATCTCGCCGTGTTGGTGGTTCAACTTATCAAGTACCAGTTGAAGTACGTCCAGTACGTCGCAACGCATTAGGTATGCGTTGGTTAGTAGACGCTGCACGTAAGCGTGGCGAAAAATCTATGGGCTTACGTTTAGCTCAAGAAATCGTTGACGCTGCTGACAACAAAGGCACTGCGGTTAAGAAACGTGAAGACGTTCACCGTATGGCTGAAGCGAATAAAGCATTCGCTCATTACCGTTGGTAATCTGTCCTTAACCTTTAAGAGGATTTTATGGCACGTACAACTCCACTTGAGCGTTACCGCAATATCGGTATTTGTGCTCACGTAGATGCAGGCAAAACCACCACAACAGAACGTGTTCTGTTCTACACAGGTCTTTCTCATAAGATCGGTGAAGTACATGATGGCGCCGCAACTATGGATTGGATGGAGCAGGAACAAGAGCGTGGTATCACAATCACTTCTGCTGCAACAACGTGTTTCTGGAAAGGGATGGACGCGCAATTTGACGACCATCGCATCAATATCATTGATACCCCAGGACACGTAGATTTCACTATCGAAGTAGAGCGTTCTTTACGTGTACTAGATGGTGCGGTAGTTGTTCTTTGTGCTTCATCTGGTGTACAGCCGCAAACTGAGACAGTTTGGCGTCAAGCGAACAAATACGAAGTTCCGAGAATGATCTTCGTAAATAAAATGGATCGCACAGGCGCTGACTTCTTAACGGTTGTCGGCCAGGTGAAATCTCGTCTTGGAGCAACGCCTGTTCCAGTCCAGCTGCCAATTGGCGCTGAAGACGACTTTAAAGGTGTTATTGACCTTATTAAAATGAAAGCTATTAACTGGAATGATGAAGACCAGGGTATGACTTTCTCTTATGAGGCAATACCGGCAGAACTTCAGGATTTAGCTGAAGAATGGCGCTCTCATTTAGTTGAAAGCGCTGCTGAAGCCTCTGAAGAACTAATGGATAAATACTTAGAAGGTGAAGAGTTAAGCGAAGCAGAAATTAAAAATGCTTTGCGTCAACGCACATTAGCGAACGAAATTGTTCCCATGACCTGTGGTAGTGCATTTAAAAACAAAGGCGTTCAAGCTGTGCTTGATTGCGTTGTTGAATACATGCCATCACCCACACAAGTGAAACAAATCCAAGGTATCCTCGAAGATGGTACCGAGGAAGAGCGTCCTGCTGATGATAAAGCGCCGTTTGCTGCACTTGCTTTTAAGATTGCAACAGACCCGTTTGTTGGCACCTTGACCTTTTTCCGTGTTTACTCTGGTACTGTTAAACAGGGTGACGCGGTATATAACCCAGTAAAAAGTAAGCGTGAGCGTCTTGGTCGTATCGTTCAGATGCATTCAAACTCACGTGAAGAGATCAAAGAAGTCTACGCAGGCGACATCGCGGCGGCTATTGGTCTCAAAGACGTAACAACAGGCGAGACACTGTGTGATCCGAATTCTATTATTACGCTAGAGCGTATGGAATTCCCAGAACCAGTTATCTCTGTTGCGGTTGAGCCTCGCACAATCGCTGACCAGGATAAAATGGGTATCGCGCTAGGTAAACTAGCGGCAGAAGATCCATCTTTCCGCGTACAAACTGACGAAGAATCAGGCCAGACGATTATCTCTGGCATGGGTGAACTTCACCTTGATATCATTGTCGACCGTATGAAACGTGAATTCAGTGTTGAATGTAACGTTGGTAAGCCGCAGGTTGCATACCGAGAAGCTATTCGTTCAACTGTTGAAGTTGAAGGGAAGTTTATACGTCAATCAGGTGGTCGTGGTCAATATGGTCACGTCTGGCTTAAACTTGAACCGATGGATATTTCGGATGATGAAGCCCCAATTTACGAGTTCGTTAACGAAACCGTAGGTGGGTCAGTTCCGAAAGAATACATCCCTGCGGTAGACAAAGGTATCCAAGAGCAAATGGCTCAAGGTGTACTGGCAGGCTACCCATTACTTGGCGTGAAAGCGACTTTATATGATGGTTCATTCCATGATGTAGATTCGAATGAAATGGCATTTAAAATAGCAGGTTCACTCGCTATGAAGCAAGGTGCGCTAGATGCAAACCCTGCTTTATTAGAGCCAGTAATGAAGGTTGAAGTACTCACTCCTGAAGCAAACATGGGTGATGTAGTTGGCGACCTAAACCGTCGTCGCGGCATGATCGAAGGCATGGAAGATGCACTTGGTGGACTTAAGCAAATTAATGCTCAGGTTCCGTTATCTGAAATGTTTGGTTATGCAACTGCTTTACGATCTGCAACACAGGGCCGTGCCTCATACTCTATGGAGTTTTTGAAGTACGCTGAAGCCTCTAAACAGGTTGCAGATACAATAATTTCAGCTCGCGCTGTTATATGATTTTAGCTTGTCTGGCTCAATACTGAGTCAGGCTTTAATTTCTTTATTAGGAATTTTTTAAGATGGCAAAAGAAAAGTTTGAACGCGTAAAACCGCACGTAAACGTTGGTACAATCGGCCACGTTGACCACGGTAAAAC
>NZ_JASDDA010000032.1:0-47320 GCF_030407645.1 Pseudoalteromonas sp. APC 3495
CTATGATAATTTAAACGAGTCAGGTAAAGTGGCCTGACTTAAACAAACTGGTCTCCGATGAACTCGGGGCGATTCATTCTTCCATGTCGACATATCCCCCCGGCAGCGCCCAACAATCTTTGAAGGGTTCATTTTTTCTTTTTATGAGTAAAATACTATAACTCTGTGAGGATGTATCGAATAAGACAACATCTACGGTTACCGCCATATGTGGATAGTCATATGTAAAGGCCATGATAACTCCCTTTTTATTTATATTTGATTCAATGTAAATCTTAATTTCATCTGTATAGTTTGCTATAAGTTGTAGTGTTCTTAACCCCTTAATCCGTTAGTTTTGTGATATTCACCCTGAAGATTCGATATTTAGGTTTTTCATTTATTAACTAATCAATTATTTCGTTTTTTTAAGAAAAAATAATTGAACATTTGTTAATGAAATTACCTTTAATTAATCTATACCATGTTTGTTTTCTAGGAAAGAACTCATTTTTGAAAGGGTCATGAGAACTAATGAAGAAATATTAGTTATTATGCCAGTAACTATACATAATTATAGCCTATCAAAAATTGAGCTTTTAAAATCTAATGGTCTTGACCATGTATGCTTCATAGTAGTAATGGACGTTTTAGGTACGGGCCGAATATTCAACCAGATGCCTTTTTGCATTGAAAGCTGATGCAATAAATTGTTTAGTCTCTGATTAGAACAGTACTCATAGTTTTCATCATTAACTAATGCAACACTAAAGTTTTCCTTGTTACGCATCTCAAATTCAATCAGCGTATACCACCGGTTTTGGTAGTGAATATCTGCAATAGTTACTTGTCGTCTGCATCGGGTATTTGAGTCCAAGTACGACCACTGCCTTTTGTTTGCAGACTTTGTAAGTGGGATATACTCAATAGCTTCTTCTATTGGTCGCAGACGGGCTTTTACGCCCTCAACTCGAGTGAGTAGCTGGATTGCTTCTTCAAATGCTTCAAAGCTTGCTGGCAGTGCTTGACGACGTGTGCGAGTTTGGTTTGCGTGGCCTCGCCCGATCTTTGGATCACCAGAATTACTTTGTCCAGTGCCAAGGTATTTTGGTTCATCTTCTTTTGGTACATATCGTAGTGCACTTATGTAACGACATTGATCTTTTTTAGATCTATCGACCTTTTTGCCCATGATTGCGCCAAACCTGTCGGTCGGTAAGAGCACATGCTCATTAGTTTTATTTTTATTTGGCTCATTTTGACTTTGAAAAGGCTTATCGGCATTTGACGTTTTATGCTGAGGGTACGCTGGTTTTTTGTCACCATCATTGATTTTATTTTCTCCCTCAGCTTGATTGTTGTTATTGTCTCTATCAGCCGTAAGATGCTCAAATGGAAATAGCGCTGTACAGTGCGTTATACCTAATACTAAATATCGCCAGCCACTTTTTGATAATTCATCTTTAGCAGGAATGAACTTACCTCTGACTTTTAAGTTGCTTGAACCTGAGAAAGGAAACGCACTCTGGGGGTGAAGAAACTTAGTATTCAAAGAGTGTTTCATTATGGTGTCGTGTGGCAGCGTAAAGCCTAACCAAGCCTCTTTACATATGAGTGCTCTACCTATTATCCAACCATCTTCGTCCGAAAGGTATTGTCTTAGATGCAGTATGCAGCGTTTTTCGCCTTCATCAAAGCCACATTTTTTAGTATTAATTACATTTTGAGGTTGATGTTTTAAATCGCCAGAAAAAACGATATGTGACGTATCTGTTGAAACAGCGTAATAGAAGCGGATTAATTCCATCACAGGAATGAGTATTCCATAGGGGTCTTTATCATGTTCGATGGCCATAAGGTTAGCCATAAAACCTTTTCCCATACGATAGGCTTCGTAGGGTACGAGGTTTTTCTCTTTGATTTTGTGATTACCAGAGATGTACTTAGTTGTATGTTCGTTGATATGAATATGTAAAAGCTTCGTTTGACCTGCCTTTGCAGCTTGGCATTGACCATTTAACCAAATTGAACCTATAGATATAAATGGAAGCTGTCCAACACCAATTCTTATAACTGTCTGCTCATCATAATTTGTAACATGAGTGGAGGCTAGGTGTTTGGCTGTGGAGTGTATGCTTTCATTTTGAATGAGAGGGCTTATTACGATTTGTAAGAAAGGCTCAGAGGGCACGTTTGGGTTGCGTTCAATAGCGCCAAACCAATCGACCCTCCAATAACGATCGTCACAAGGAAATTCACTAATTTTAGGTATTCCGTGTGACATCTTTACTCTTCCTTGCAGTACAAAATATCGTTGTAGTACAAAGTATCATTGTTTAGTTGCTAGAAGGATTGAAATTCACATTTACTTCTTTACCCGCTGCTTGTTGATCGGCGTGATAGCTTGAGCGTACAAACGGGCCAGAAGCCGCGTGTGTAAAGCCAATTTCATCAGCATACTCTTTTAGTGCATCAAACTCAGCAGGCGGCACGTAGCGTTTTACTGGTAAGTGATGCTTAGAGGGTTGTAGGTATTGGCCTACGGTTAGCATATCAACGTTATGCTCACGTAAATCACGCAGTACTTCTTCAATTTCGCTAATTTCTTCACCTAAACCAACCATTAACCCCGATTTAGTTTTAACCTCAGGGTGTGCTTCTTTAAAGCGGCGTAATAATTCAAGTGACCACTTGTAATCAGCACCTGGACGCGCCAATTTGTACAAACGTGGTGCTGTTTCTAGGTTGTGGTTAAATACATCTGGCGGCGTTTCAATTAATATTTCCAACGCTCTGTCCATACGACCACGAAAATCAGGGACTAATATCTCAATGGTGATTTCTGGATTATGTTTGCGAATTTCACGGATACAATCGGCAAAGTGCTGAGCGCCACCGTCACGTAAATCATCACGGTCTACCGAAGTGATCACTACGTAGCTTAGCTTCATGTCTTTAATGGTCAGTGCAAGCTTTTCAGGCTCTGCTGCATCGGGCTTTAATGGACGGCCATGTGCAACATCACAGAATGGGCAACGACGTGTACAAATAGCCCCTAAAATCATAAAGGTCGCCGTACCGTGGTTAAAACATTCTGATAAGTTAGGGCACGAGGCTTCTTCACATACAGAGTGAAGGCCATGCTTACGCATTGCTTGTTTTATGCCGTCAATCCGCTCGGTTGACTTAGGTAAGCGGATTTTAAGCCACTCTGGCTTACGGAGCATTTCGGTTTTTTCTGTTGGTAAAACTTTAACGGGGATCAACGCCATTTTTTCTGCGTCGCGTAGTTTTACACCTGGTTCCATTTTGACTGGTTTATTCATTCGTTTTCAAACCCTTCAGTATGCTTAACCTGTGTTGCATTAAGCTTTTTGATCATGTGTTTTACCAGCCCTTGACCTGCAGATTCAAGGTTTTGAGGGCCATTTAATTCTTTAGTTTGCACCATATTCATGCCCGCATAACCACAAGGGTTAATGCGTAAAAATGGACTTAGGTCCATGTTAACATTTAATGCTAAACCATGAAATGAGCAGCCACGACGAACTCTTAGGCCTAAAGAGGCAATTTTGCTGTCGTTCACATAAACACCGGGTGCATCGGCTTTTGCGTATGCATCAATACCGTACTCAGCAAGGGATTCAATAATACATTCCTCAAGCCATGTTACTAGCTCTCGTACGCCAATCTTTAAACGACGTAAGTTAAATAATACATACATCATTTGCTGACCTGGGCCGTGGTAAGTTACTTGTCCGCCACGGTCCACTTTGATCACTTCAATGTCACCTGGGGCGAGCAAGTGCTCATCTTTACCGGCTTGGCCTTGGGTAAATACACTTTCGTGCTCTACCAGCCAAATTTCATCTGGGGTATTTTCATCACGGGTGTCGGTAAAGTCTTGCATTTTTTGCCAAATCGGCATGTAACGCTGACGACCCAGTTGGCGTACGATTAGGGTGTTTTCGCTCACAACAAATCTCAACTATGGATTAAAGCATATGGCGTACGTCATCGATGTTGCTGATCACGTTGTAAATTTCTTCAATGTGTTTGCCGCTTGTTACAGTAGCTACTAGCGTTACAGACTCGTAATTACCTTTACTGCTTGGTTTTACTTTTGGCGCATAATCACCTGGAGCAATAGGTTGTAATTTAGCTAAAATTTGATCAGTTAAGTTTACATTAGCTAGACCCATAATTTTAAATGTAAATGGGCAAGGGTACTCTAAGTACTCATCAAATTTAGTGTCTTTAACAGGTTCAACCACGACGGGAACTCCTCAAACAAAAAGTGTTGGCTTTGCTAAAACGCGAAGCTTAAAACTGACAGGCTAATGGCAATCTTGAAATGATGCTATTGTTGACCCAAGCCAATGATAGTCATTCAATACGATTGGTATATATGGGGCGCATTCTAGCACTTTTCAAGCAAAAAAAAACGCCTCACAGTGGAGGCGTTCATATTACTTTACTCGCAATTACATAATCTGTAAGCGTAAGTAGTCATATATTTTACTAAAGAAGCTACCTTCTTGTATTTCTTCAAGTGTAACTAGCGGATATTGTGCAATATCTTCGCCTTCAAGCTGTAAAAATAAAGTACCTACTTTTGTGCCTTTAGCTAAAGGTGCCTCAAGGGTATCGTCTAGCTCAAAGTTTGCTTTAAGGTTTTTATGCTGACCACGAGGAATAGTAATAGGTGTATCTTCTAAAATTCCTAAAGAAACATTCTCTTTATTGCCCATCCAAACACGTTGCTCAGCAAAGCTGTCGCCGGCTTTATACGGGGTAATTGTTTCAAAAAAGCGAAAACCGTAGTTTAGTAGTTTTTTACTTTCTACTTTACGCGCGCGCTCACTTGAGGTGCCCATTACAACGGCAATTAAACGCATGTCGTTTTTTGTTGCAGAGGTGACTAAGCTGTAACCGGCATCAGATGTGTGACCCGTTTTAATACCATCTACATCTAGGCTTTCATCCCACAACAAAGAGTTGCGGTTATATTGCTTTATGCCATTGAAGGTAAAAGACTTTTGTTTATATAGAGCGTATTCATCAGGCACATCTCTGATAAGTGCAGCCCCTAATGTTGCCATGTCGCGTGGCGTTGTATAATGCGCATCAGTATCAAGGCCATGGCTATTAACAAAATGCGTATTAGTCATGCCTATTTTTTCGGCATGAGCATTCATTAAATCTGCAAACGCGCTTTCGCTACCAGCAATATGCTCTGCCATAGCAACACATGCATCATTTCCTGATTGAATAATAATGCCATGGTTAAGATCATCGACACTAACTTGTTTACCGACTTCAATAAACATTTTTGATGATTCAGGGAAGTTTTTTGCCCACGCTTTTTCACTAACAGTAACCATATCGGTGGGCGCAATATTACCAGCATTAATTTCCGTACCAATTACATAACTGGTCATCATTTTAGTTAAGCTGGCCGGTGCGAGTTTGGTATCAGCCTCGCCTTGTGCAATGACTTTACCTGTGGTGAAGTCCACTAAAAAGTAACCTTTTGCATTAACTTGAGGAGGCGCTGGAATAATTTGGGCGGTGGCTGAAAATACGGCGGCAGAACAGACTAAGCCGCAAACACCAGTAAGAATTTTATGTTTAATAGATTTCATCATACTCATTAATGGTTAAAGTTAAAAATATGCGTATTCCCATTCTAAAGGGCTTACTGAGTGTAAAGCAAGAACGCGTTTTGAAATTGATTTTGTTTTAATGTTTCTAGTACTTGTTGCGCATGTTGGGCATCTTTTATTGGCCCTAAGTGCAATCTATAAATAGCGTCTTTTTCAACGATATTTGTCGGTAACTTATACTGTTCTCGCAGTGTACTTGCTAACGCTTCTATGTTGGCTAAGGTACTGCCCGCGGCAACTTGAACGTAGGTTTTTCGTGCATGGGTATCGGCTAGAGTAATGGCTTCTAGCTTAACCTCTGCTGTACCATACTTATGGTATCCAAGTTTGTATGCAGCGGCATAAGAAAGGTCAATAATTCTATTATCATGAAAGGGGCCACGGTCATTAACACGAACAATAATTGATTTGCCATTAGCCGTATTTGTTACCCGCACAAAACTAGGTAAAGGCAACGTTTTATGGGCTGCGGTCATCGCGAACATGTCGTAAATTTCGCCATTAGAGGTGTGATACCCATGAAATTTACGGCCATACCACGAAGCAATGCCCGTTTCTGAATAGCCGGTTTCATCGAGCATTGGGGTATAACGTTCGCCAAGCACTTCGTAGGGGCGCGTGGTACTCGCACTTTTAATAACTTGAGTAACAATGGCATCTTGCATTTCTAATTCGGTCGGTGCACGAAGCGGCGCCGCATCATGGCGCATGCTGTAACGACTATTTGAACTGCTGCATGCACTTAAAAAGAGGCTAACGAGAATAATAATTATAAGTTGTGTGTAAAGGCGCATTATTTTAAGAGCATCCTTTTATCTGTGGCAATCGACATAATAATGCCAAATGCAGCCATCAGGGTCACCATCGAGGTACCGCCATAACTAATTAATGGCAACGGTACACCTACAACAGGCAACAAACCCGATACCATGCCAATATTTACAAAAATATAAACAAAAAATGTGAGCGTGAGTGAGCCGGCTAATAGTTTACCAAACGCATCTTGTGCGTTAACCGCAATATACAGTCCACGGCCAATAATAAATAAATATAAACTAAGTAAAACACACACACCAAATAAGCCAAACTCTTCACTCAGTACTGAAAAAATAAAGTCAGTATGTCGTTCAGGTAAAAATTCTAGCTGTGATTGCGTGCCTTGCAGCCAGCCTTTTCCTTCGATACCGCCTGAACCAATGGCAATTTTTGATTGAATAATATGATAGCCAGAACCCAGCGGATCGCTCTCAGGATCTAAAAAGGTCAGTACTCTTTGCTTTTGATAATCGTGCATACCGTAGTGCCAAAATGGCCATGCTGCCAAAGCAACAACCGAGCTTAAAAAGCCGATTAAACGCCAGCTCAAGCCTGATAAAAACAACACAAATACACCGGAACTGGCAATCAAAATTGAGGTGCCCAAATCAGGTTGCTCTTTAATTAGTAGGGTAGGCAGCATAACAATGGCAAAGCCAATGACTAAATGTAACGGACGCGGTGGCAAATGGTGGCGGCCAATATACCAAGCAACCATCATCGGAACCGCTAGTTTCATTAGCTCTGAGGGTTGAAAGCGAGTAATGCCTAAATCTAACCAGCGTTGAGCTCCCTTAGAACTTACACCAAATAGCAGTACCCCAACCAGCATGAGTAATCCTAGGCAATACATGGGAATAACTAAACGTTTTAAAGTCGCTGGTGGAATTTGAGCAAGTACAAACATACCTATAATGGCGCCAGCCATTCGCGTAATATGGCGAACCATCATGGCAGCGTCTTGCCCTGAGGCGCTGTATACAATGGTGATACTACCGGCCATCATCAGCAATAACGCAATAAAAAGTGGCAAATCAATATGCAGTCGCAGCCAAATAGAGCGCTTATCATGTAAAGCTGTCATGGTGCTTTGTCCCCTGAAGATTGGATTGGGTTAGCTGCAAAATAGTAATCCATTAATTGGCGTGCAATGGGCGCACCTACTGAGCTTCCCCCACCGGTATTTTCTACCACAATAGAGACAACAATTTGTGGGTTATTAAACGGGGCAAAACCTATATAAATGGCGTTGTCGCGTTGGCGCTCTTTGAGTGCATCGGCGTCGTAACGCTCGCCCTGAGCAATACTCACCACTTGGGCAGTACCGGTTTTACCTGCAGGGTCATAAGTAGCCCCTTTAAATGCACGATGGGCAGTTCCGGTAGTTTTTTTAACGGTGTTATGCATGGCATCAATCGCGATGCGCCAGTTATCTTCGTTATTAAGTACAACCGGTGGTTTTTCTTCATTATTGAGCTGAGTAATTTGATCTTCTTTTTTAGCAACTTGCACTAAATGAGGAGGGTGATTTATCCCTCTGTTAACTAAAATATTAGTGGCATTCGCTATTTGAATGGGGGTGGCAGTCCAATAACCTTGGCCAATTCCTACAGAAATAGTATCTCCAGGCCACCAAGACTCTTTAAAACGGGCTTCTTTCCACTCTTTTGAGGGTAAAATAGCGGTTGTTTCTTCATGAATATCAATACCGGATAATTCACCAAAGCCAAAGCGAGCCATAAAGTTACTTATTTTTGTGATCCCCATTCGATAGGCTGCGTCATAAAAGTAGGTATCGCATGACTCTTCTATTGCTTTATAAACATCCACATGGCCATGGCCCCAACGTCGCCAATCACGCCATCTATGCTCTACGTTGGGAATTTGAAAAAAGCCGGGATCCCACATACTGGTGGTTTCTTGCACTATATTTTCTTCTAATGCCAAAATAGCCATGTGTGGTTTAACAGTAGATGCTGGTGCGTAGCGACCTTGAGTCGTGCGATTGATCAGTGGACGATCAGGGTTGAGTAAGGCTTTGTAGTCTTTACTGCTAATACCGTGCACAAATAAATTGGGATCATAACTTGGGTTTGAATACAGCGCTAAAACGCCGCCATCTTTTGCATCCATTACCACAATAGCGCCGCGCATATCTTTAAGTGCATGTTGGGCTATTTGTTGTAAACCAATATCGAGAGTAAGTACTAAGTCGTCACCCGCTTGCGGTGGATCCATACTTAAAGTGCGGATAATTCGGCCGCGGTTATTAACTTCAACTCGTTGTGAGCCAACTTGACCATGTAATAACGGCTCGTAGTACTTTTCGATACCCAGCTTACCAATATCATGCGTGGCTCGGTAGTTTGTGGCTTCATCTTGTTGTTCAAGCTTGTTTAACTCTTTTCTATTGAGCTTTGCGACATAGCCTAATGCATGGGTTAAAGTATCGCCAAAGGGGTAATATCTCGCTAGACGCGCCTCAATACTAAAGCCTGGGAACTTATGTTGGTTTACTGAAAACATCGCTACTTCGTTTTCATTTAAACGGGCTTTGAGGACTTGACTTTTAAAACGTCGAGTATGTTTTATATCATCAAGAAAATCAGCTTGTTGTTGCTCGGTTATTTCAATGATTTTGCTGATAGACTTCAAAGAGGCGGTTAAATCATCAACTTCTTCGGGGATCACCTCAAGGTTATAAACGGGCTTATTTTCGGCCAGTAAAACACCGTTTCGGTCGTAAATTAAACCGCGATTGGGGGCTATAGGTATAACTTTTATACGGTTATCATTAGAACGAGTTTGATAATCTTGATGATCATCTACCTGGATTTTATACAAGTTAGACAGCAATATTGCTACAAGGACTAATATAAAAATAAAACCCACGAATGCACGCCGAGCAAATAAATTAGCTTCTGCTGAGTGGTCGCGAATTGTGGGTCTTCGTTTTAGCATAGCAAGAAACTACTCGCGATGATAAGGATGGTTGTTATTTAAGCTCCAGCCTCTGTAGAGGCTTTCAGCAACAATAATGCGTACTAAAGGGTGTGGGAGCGTTAAATTTGATAACGACCATTTTTGCTCAGAGGCAGCAATACACTCTGGGGCTAAGCCTTCAGGTCCGCCAATTAATAAACTGACATCGCGACCATCTAGTTGCCACTTTTCCATGTTTTTTGCTAGTTGATGAGTATCCAGTGCTTTACCGGTTACTTCTAGTGTGACAATACGATTGCCTTTAGGTATGGCGGCTAAGGTTTTTTCACCTTCAATGTGCAAAATACGCTTTATATCGGCATTTTTTCCACGTTTACCAGCAGGGATCTCAATGAGTTCCAATGCCATATCTTTGGGAAAGCGGCGTTGATACTCTGCAAAACCTGTCTCTACCCATGCTGGCATTTTTGTACCAACAGCAATCATTTGTATTTTCACGACGTTACTTCCAAGCGTTGTCTAAAATAGGGAGCAATTAGCCCCAAAGCTTTTCTAGATCGTAATAGCTACGTGCTTGATCTTGCATAACGTGAACAATCACATCACCTAAATCAACGAGTGCCCATTCACCATCGCTTTGGCCTTCATACCCTAATGGCTCTTCACCAGCGTGGCGAGCTTCTTTTGCTAAGTTATCAGCAATTGACAATACATGACGTCTTGATGTGCCTGAACATACAATCATGTAATCGGTTACGTCTGAGCTGCCAGTTACGTCAAGTTGAATCACATCACGTGCTTTCATATCGTCAATTTTGTCTAGTGCAAAAGCGAGTAGTTGTTTCGAATCCAAGGTTTTGTCTCAATTTAAAATTTAATAGCGGTTATTTTAACACGCTGAGGGGTTTATACCAATCACTCTTGATAAAGCTGGTGCTGCTTAATATAGTGACTCACGGCGTCGGGTAATAGTTCACTCTTTTTAGTACTTTTTTTAAGGGCTTGACGGATCTCGCTGGATGCGGCGTCCAGCTGTTCTCCCTCTAAAAAGTAAAGGTGTCCGGCATTTGTTTTGTTGAGCAGAGAAAAATCGTTGGTCACAGCTTGCTGTTTATAGTCTTTAAGTTCCCCCAGTACATGGCAGCTTTGACCTGGGCGTTGATATACCACTATATGGCAAAGGCGAGTTATTGTTTGCCATTGATACCATTTATCGAAATTGTTGAATGAGTCCATGCCAATTAAAAATAAAATAGGGGTATCGGGGTTTTCTGCTCTTAGCTCTTGCAAACTTAATAAAGAATACGACGGGCCGCTGCGTTGCAGTTCTCGTAAATCAAGCTTGAACTGCGCATAAGGTGTAATTGCGGCTTTAAGCATTGCTATACGATGCTCGGTGCTGATCCCCGGTGCCGCTTTGTGCGCGGGTATTGCACAGGGCATAAAATAGAGTGAGTGTAATTTAAAGGTCGCAACGCATTGCTGCGCCATATTAAGGTGTCCCAAATGAACGGGATCAAAAGTACCACCAAAAATTGCAATCATGTATTTCCCTTTACTGACGGTTACTATGGCAGGGAAGTGGAATATCGAGCGGTTGGCAGAACTTAATGCAAATATGCGCCAATGCTTGGTAAGGGGCAATCAATGCGCCTTGCTTGTAACTTGCATCAAACAATGCCAGTTCACTGCTAATATTCTCTAGGGTATGAATGTTTAGCCTGTTAATGGCTGTTTGTACTGGTGCTTGTTGATTTTTCCAAATCGCTTTTTGTTTAAATAAGGTTGCTAATGACTCACCTTGCAATAATCCCTGCTGCACACTCAATAATGTATTAAGGTCTTTATTGATGGCCCATAAGATACTCACAACCTCAGTGTTATCACTGGCAAGTTTGTTAAGTACTTTTATAGCCTGAGCGGTGTGGCCGTTTAAAAGCGCATCACTTAAATCAAAAATATCAAACTTAGCTTGGTTTAGTAGTCCTTGCATCACCAGTTGTTGCGTGATCAGAGCGTCACCGTGTATTAATGCTAGTTTTTCAAGCTCTTGGTAACACGCAAGTAAGTTGCCTTCAGTGGCATTAATTAAACTGAGTTTGGCCTCGTTTTGAATATTTAGTGACAAACGTTGGCACTGCTCATCAAACCAACGCTTTAAGTGATTTCCGCTAAGTGGGTAACAGGGTACAAATAACCCATGCTTATCAAGTGCTTTAAACCACGCGCCGCGCTGAACATCTTGACTGGCCTTAGCGCCTTTTACGATTAAGATCGTATCAGGGTTTTCAAGCTCTACTATTTTTTTAAAGGTGTTTGCGCCGGGTGTCCCCGGTTTTTGCTGGTTTAAATCAAGCTCAATAATAGTGCGCGCGCTAAACAACGACATACTTTGGTATTGCGCGATTATTTCTTGCCAATCAAAGCCCTGAGCTAAAGTGAATTTAATTACTTCATCAAATCCTTGTGCCTTTGCCGTGTCGCGAATGAGCTGTACACATTGCGCTTCTTGAAAAGGCTCTTCGCCAAAAACCAAATAAAAAGGTTTTAAGCCTTTTTTTAATTCACTCGATAGCTGATTTGCATAACAACGCATTATAGTTGCGACAACTCTCTAACAATACGACGACTCGCTTGTTGGCGAATTTCGCTAATTAGCAGCTCAAGCTCTTTTGCTTTTGCTAGTGCATTATCTGGATCGTCTTGGTAGTTACGGTATAACTCAAAGCGTTTTTCGATGGCTTTTTGTTTCGGGCGTTTTACTACATAACTTACGCTGTATGCCAGTTCGTACTCAGCTACTTGTCCATTTTGGAACAACGATAAGGTTTGACGCTCTAGTTGTTCTTTAAATAAATAAAGCTGCGCTGATTGTTTACTTGCAGGCACTAAAGTGACATCGCTCATAGCCAGTTCGCTTTGCAAATAGCTAAATAAAGCAGATTTTTGATCATCCCCCACAAGCGTTAGCTGTTTTAAATCATCGGGTAGGCTAGAGGCTTTTTTAAGATGAAAGCCACAGCTCGATAACAAAAAACAGACTAGCACTAAGGCTAGTCCGTTTTTAATGGCGTTTAAAGCAGCCATATTAGTTAGCTACCACGTTAAGTAATTTACCTGGTACATAAATAACTTTTCGTATCGTTGCACCATCAGTAAATTTAGTCACGTTAGACTCGGCAAATGCCAAAGCTTCTACTTGCTCTTGCGTAGCATCAGCTGCCACTGTTAGTTTTGCACGCAGCTTACCATTTACTTGTACGATGATTAGTTTTTCATCTTCAACAAGAGCAGATTCGTCAACTTTTGGCCATGCCGCATCTAAAATATCACCTTCTTTACCTAGGTCTTGCCATAATTGATGCGATAAATGCGGTGTAATAGGTGCCAGCATAATTATTAATGCTTCCAGTGCCTCGTTAGCAATGGCAACATCTTGTGTGTCACTTAATGGCGCTTTTAATAGCTTGTTAGAAAGCTCCATAATTGCGGCAATAGCGGTGTTAAAGGTTTGACGACGTTCTACATCATCGCTCACTTTTGCGATTGCTTTGTGTAGCTCACGACGTAGTACTTTTTGTGGGTTAGTAAGCGCCGATTTATCAAGTGCTTGGTAACCTACTGTTTTAACATCTACTGCGTATTTCCACACACGCTTTAAGAAACGGTGTGCGCCTTCAACGCCTGAATCTGACCATTCAAGTGTTTGCTCTGGTGGTGCAGTAAACATCATAAATAAACGTACTGTATCTGCACCGTATTGGGCAATAACTTCTTGTGGGTCTATACCGTTGTTTTTCGACTTAGACATTTTGCTCATGCCTGATGAGAATACCGGTTCACCATCATCTTTATGCCATGCTTTAGTTACGCGACCTTTGTCGTCGGTTTCGGTGTTTACATCACTTGGCGAAATCCAAATGTCGCCACCTTTTTCATCTTTACGATAAAATGTTTCAGCAAGTACCATACCTTGACAAAGTAAGCGGTCGAATGGTTCATCTGAATTAACTAAACCAAAGTCACGTAATAATTTGTGGAAAAAGCGCGAATATAATAAGTGCAATATAGCGTGCTCAATACCACCGATGTATTGGTTTACTGGTAACCAGTAGTTAGCGGCTGCAGGGTCTAACATGCCTTCGTCATGACGTGGGCTACAGTAGCGAGCGTAATACCACGATGATTCCATAAAGGTGTCAAAAGTATCTGTTTCGTGAGTAGCGGGTACACCGTTTACAGTTGTTTTAGCCCAATTCGGATCGGCTTTAATTGGCGATGTAACACCATTCATTACCACATCTTCTGGTAAACGCACAGGGAGCATATCTTCAGTGGCAGCAAGCTCGTTACCGTTTTCATCGCTCAACATTGGGATTGGAGAGCCCCAGTAACGTTGGCGACTTACGCCCCAATCGCGAAGACGGAAGTTTACTTTACGCTCACCTACACCTAATGCTTCTAGTTTGTCGGCAACAGCGTTAAAGGCGTGTTCAAAATCAAGGCCATCAAATTCACCGGAGTTAACCAGTACGCCTTTTTCGGTGAATGCTTCTTTGCTTAGGTTTACTTCAAGCTCAGAACCTTCAGCAGGGGCAATAACTTGTTTAATATCGAGGCCGTAAGCGGTGGCAAATTCAAAGTCACGTTGGTCGTGCGCTGGTACTGCCATTACCGCGCCTGAGCCGTAATGCATCAATACAAAGTTTGCAACCCAAATAGGCACTTGCTCGCCCGTTAATGGATGCGTGGCGTAAAAGCCCGTTGCAATGCCTTTTTTCTCCATGGTTGCCATATCCGCCTCAGCAACTTTAGTGTTTTTACACTCTTCAACAAACATCGCAATCGCGTCGTTGTTTTTAGCCGCTTCTTGCGCGATTGGGTGGCCACCGGCAACGGCTAGGTATGTCACGCCCATAAATGTATCTGGACGAGTGGTGTATACACTAAATTTTTCGTTATTGTCGGTACGCGTAAACTCGATATCTAATCCTTCAGAGCGACCAATCCAGTTGCGCTGCATAGTTTTAACTTGCTCAGGCCAATCTTCTAGTTTGTCTAAGTCGTCTAATAGCTCTTGAGCATAGTCGGTAATTTTAATAAACCACTGTGGAATTTCTTTTTGTTCTACTACTGCGCCTGAACGCCAACCACGACCATCAATTACTTGTTCGTTAGCTAATACTGTTTGATCCACAGGATCCCAGTTAACCGTTGACATTTTTTTGTACACTAGGCCTTTTTCGTAAAGCTTAGTGAAGAACCATTGTTCCCATTTATAATATTCTGGGTGACACGTCGCAATTTCGCGATCCCAGTCGTAGCCAAACCCTAATTGCTTAAGCTGGTTACGCATGTAATCAATATTTTCGTAAGTCCACTTTGCAGGGGCTGTTTTATTTTTAATAGCCGCGTTTTCTGCAGGTAAACCAAACGCATCCCAACCCATAGGTTGCATTACGTTTTTGCCTTGCAAGCGCTGAAAGCGAGAAACCACGTCACCAATGGTGTAGTTACGCACATGACCCATATGCAGTCGACCACTTGGGTAAGGAAACATTGAGAGGCAGTAGTACTTTTCTTTGCTCTCGTCTTCTGTGACTTTAAATACTTGGTTTTCTTCCCAGTAGCGTTGGACTTTTGACTCTATGTCTTGTGGGTTATATTGCTCTTGCATTTACGTTTCCAAACTTCTTGCATACTAATAAAAAATTGTCGATAGGATACCCCAAATAAAGCGTTATTCACAGCGCCAAAGCGGCGCTTTTTATAAATTTGCCGCTAAATTAGTTTTCAGTGCAGGTTAACCTATACTTATCTATGTTAGGAGTCAGTTTTAACTTAGCGTTTGTTAATCTTTTTAGTTAAGTTTACACGCAAGTATTTGAGGTTTAAGCTAGGGTCTGTTGATCTTTGTGGATTTCAATTTGTTCAAACTAGGGGCGATTTAATCGCGACGCGAGGTTTGTAACCTAGTGGGCTAAGTAAAAACCGAGCAACAAAGAGTAAATCACCCCTAGGCAGAACCCTTCGGGCAGCGCCTGTTTGGCATTGATGCTGCGTTATCGCCTATTTATGGGGAATAACCACACCACATAGGCTCTGCCTTGCCTAAATACCAAACAGACTGCTGCAAATTTAACCTTGAAAGGTCAACAGACCCTAAACAAAGCCTGTATGGTGTTGTTTTTATCAACAGCTAATAGCGCCGTATAAATATCAGTCCCCTCACAATTTTGAAGGAGTAAAAAATGGCAGATTACAGAGCATGGCTAAGCGATTTAACCGATTGGTTAAAAGATGTAAAAGAGCATGAAGTTAAAGCAGCAGTAAAGCGATTTATTGAATCCGAGCAGGCACTTAAAGATTTAGGTGAAGAAAAATATTATCTTTATCGTAATTACCTAATGCGTGACATTTCTCATCTACAAGAAAATAACAACTACTATAATTCGCTTGCATGGCAGGAGCTTAAAGAGTCATTGTGGTTTGAGCTTTCTCATATTGAAGACAAAACACAGCTTGAATGGCAGTCATTAAGTGAAGATTTTAAGCATAATGGTGTTTATCACGCAGGTGAATGGATAGCCATGGGCACATTAGTATGTAAGAATTGCAACCATAGTTACGATGTTTATCATGCAACGCAAATTATTCCGTGTACACAGTGTGATGGCATCTATTTTAGCCGCCAGGCTTTACAACCTTAAATATGAATATTGAGTGGCTTATATAGCCACTCAATACGTCCAAAACCTAGCGAATATGCTGGTAAAAAAAGAAGTTAGAATGACGAAAAAATTGCTGCCACTACCCGTATCAAATCTTGCACCGAGTATTTCATCGAGCCATGTAAACACTTGCATGAGTAATCCATACCCTGAGCAACTTACCTTTATAGGCCAACAACGTGCGCAAAGTGCATTGGACTTTTCTTTAGGAATGGACCTACCGGGTTACAATGTTTACGTGATGGGAGAGGCGGCACACGGGCGTTTTACTTTAGTAAAAGACAAATTAAAACAACACGCTAAAGAGCGCACAACACCGCATGAATGGTTATATGTTAATAACTACGACGATCACCGTGAGCCTATTGCGTTATTTATGCATGCAGGGCAAAGCAAACAACTAGCCGATGATATTGACTCATTTATTGATGAAGTACTCGACACTTTTCCTGCTGCATTTGATAACCCAGCCTATCAGCGCAAGAAAAAATCGATAGATCGTGAATTTAACGATGCTTACGACGGCGCAATTACCGCAGTAGAAATAGCAGCACTTGAACAAAGTGTGGCACTAATTGAAGAAAAAGGTGTAGTCGGCTTTGCACCGCTGATTGATGGTAAACAACTTACCGATAATGAGTTTTCTGATCTTGAAGATGACTTACGCGAGATGTTTTTTGAGCGTATAGAAAAATTAGAAGATGCCCTCATTGAGGCGCTTATTGAGTTACCGCGCTGGAAACGCGAGTCGAAAGAAAAGCTCCGCAACCTTAAAAAGTCTACTGCTGAGCAAGCCACTAAACCGTTATTAAAAGATTTAGAACATAAATATGCCAGCCATATTGGTGTACTGCGTTATTTAAAAGATATACGTGTAGAAATTATTGATGCCGTCCTTGAATGGCTTGATGATGAAGGTGAAAGCGAAGAAAACAAAGAAGACTTTGATCGTAAAGGCATGCTTACCGACTTTTTTGCGCCTAATATTTTGGTCGAATATAAAGAAGGCGATGCGGCACCGGTTGTTTACGAGCCGAACCCCACTTTTGGTAATATTTTTGGCAAAATTGAATATGCCACATCGCAAGGGTCGTTAATTACCAGCTATCGATCAATTCAACCAGGTGCATTGCACCGCGCGAATGGCGGCTATTTAATTATGGATGCTGAAAAAGTAATGGCTCAACCCCAAGTGTGGGATGGGCTAAAGCTGTCGCTAAAAACGCATCAAATAAAAAATGACTTGCCTTATCAAGACAGTGTAGTTGGCAGTAGCTTTACGCTTCGCCCGCAGTTAATACCGCTTGATGTGAAAATTATTTTACTCGGCTCACGTGAACTTTATTACACCATCGGTGAATACGACGAAGAATTTGCCGAGTTATTTAGAGTACTTGCCGATTTTGATTATTACTTACCAAGCAGCGATAAGCTGCAGTATCAGTTTATTACTAAAGTCAGTGATTACTGCGAGCAAACATTAAAGTGCACGTTAAACGAATCAGCAATGGTGCGATTGCTTAAGTTTAGTTATCGCCAAGCTGAGCACCATAATAAACTCTCAGCCCGTTTTGCTGATGTACTAGAGCTTGTGGCTGAGGCTAGTTTTTACGCTAAGCAAGATAAGCTGACGGTGATTGATGCTCGCCATATTGACGAAGCGATTGAAGGCAAACAATACCGTACAGGGCAAATTAGTGAAAATATGCTCAGCGATATAAAAGAAGGCCACACCTTAATTGCGACCGACGGGCAAGCCGTAGGTAAAGTAAACGGTTTAACGGTACTGCACATTGGTGATACTTCGTTTGGTACACCTGCACGCATTACCGCCACTGTTTATGCGGGTGCTGATGGCGTTATTGATGTGGAACGCGAAGCTGAGCTGGGTAAAGCAATTCACTCAAAAGGGGTAATGTTGCTTACCGGTTATTTAGGTAACAAATATGCGCAACACTTTAGCTTAACACTCAGTGCGAATATAGCCATTGAACAAAGCTATGGCTACATAGATGGTGATAGCGCCTCATTAGCTGAACTTTGTGCGCTAATATCGGCGATCACCAGTTTACCAATAAGCCAATCTATTGCACTAACCGGCTCTATTAATCAGCATGGTGATGTGCAAGCAATCGGTGGCGTAAATGAAAAAATAGAAGGCTTCTTTAAGCTATGTAAAATGCGTGGTTTAACGGGCGAGCAAGGCGTTATTATTCCAAAATCAAACCAAGTTAACTTAGTACTTGATGATGAAATACTGAATGCGGTTGAACTGGGTAAATTTAATATTTTCGCCGTTGAAACAGTTGACCAAGCGCTAAACTTACTAATGGATATTGACGCGGGTGACATGATTGATGAGCAGTACCCAGTAGATTCAGTGAATGGCATTGCATTAGCACGATTAAAAGATATTGCTGATATTGTTAACGGCGATAACAGCGACGATAAAGACGACTCAGAAGATGAAAAAGGGGAGTTATGATCAATATTATTTTACTGATTGCTATCGCTATTTTTTGCGTTTTGATTTTTAAAAACAGTAAAAAAGCCAAGCAGCAAGCAATCGCTAATGCGCAAATTGAAAGTGATTACTTAATTGCCAATGCAAAGGTAGAAGGCGTTCAAGAAACCGCGTCTGGCTTGCAATATAAAATAATCCATAAAGGGGATAGCGAAAATACACCTAGCTCAACGAGTATGGTGAAAGTGCATTATCACGGCACTTTAATCGACAGCACTGTATTTGACAGCTCAGTAGAGCGTAAAACGCCGATTAGCTTTGGCTTAAACCAAGTTATTAAAGGTTGGACCGAAGGCCTACAACTGATGAGTCCGGGCGATAAATTTCAGTTTTATATACCGCATCAGCTCGCCTATGGTGAAAAGCGAGTAGGCAGCATCCCGCCTGCATCATTGCTTATTTTTGAGGTGGAATTACTGGCTATAGAGTCGTAATTTTAAAGTAAAAAACACTTTAAGCCCTACTTTAATCAAGTCGGGCTTTTTTATTTGCTCTTATTAGCCAATCCTACTCAAGAATTTAAATCGTCAGTCGATACCTAAAATAGTGACAAATTCATTTTAGGGATAAAATAATGAAGATTTCAACCGCCTCAATCCAATATCAAGCATCTAATTACAACAACCAGCCTTTAATAGAATCAGAACAGCAACGCATTGATGATAAATCAGAGGAAGAACCTGACTATGTTTTATCAGAGTTTTTAGATGCTAAGGTTCAAAAATACAGCGAAGATAACGCAACATTTGCTGAGCAATATCAAAATTTAGAAAAGGCATATAAATATTTCACCCAGCAAGTAGTTGCATTGCAAGAACAAGTAAATAAGCTTAAGCAGGGTACGGTACAACGGAGTTTAACCATAGATAATAGCCAATATGGGCCAGCTGAAGACGATAGTCGCTTAACTATGGATGCTGAGCATATGGGAGCTAAAAAGTATAAAACCGAGCAACAACAAGAAGAGATAAATAGATTGGAGCTGCAACTTAGTGAGGTAAAGTCACAGCAGGCAGCAATAAAACAACAAATTATTGAGCTAGTAATCAACGAAATGAAAAGGCGAGGCGACGACTTTACTATTTAACCAAAGTCTAACTGTATTAGTTCAGGTTATTTAACCTTGTAATGTACGCAGAAAAGTTAGTTTTTAAACTCAATTTTTTCAACCTCAAGCCTAAATTCTCCCGCCTGTTTACCTGCAATCATAAACCCAAGCTGCCTTACATCTTTAAAGTTAATTGTAGGTTGTTGTTCAAGTAAGCGGCCGCGATAAGTAAGCTGAAAATCCTCAGGTAAAAACTCAATATTAAGCCACTCGCTCTTTGTGGTACTAAACGAGCGGGTATAAGCCGCACCATCCATGTACTCATTGGTTCTTAAACGTAATTGATAGGTTTGACCATCGCCCTTAACACGTAGCATAATTTTAGTGATGTCTTGGCTTTGTACATCCAATAGCGTTCGAATAGAAGCAAACCCGCCATTGTTTGCAAGCGATACATTGCCTGTAAACACTAAATTGTCGTTTTCATACAAAACCTGACTATTAGAAATGCCACCCATCACCGAATCATTCACTACATACCAGCGAGCATTGGCGTTTGCCTCGGTTGTGGCAAACAGTAAGTGAAAAACGAAAAGTGATGAGAGTTGTTTGGTTGTCATAAGCTCTTCCTCGTAGCTTTTATATTTAATACGATACGATAGATTAATTGTTCACTCTTTTAAGAATTAATCTATTACTAGCGGCTATTTTCAATGTGAACTCTCGTTATCCATTTTATTCGCTTGAGCAAAAATTAAAAAGCGCGTAATTTAATCGCGTTACCTATTTTAATAACAAGTATAATAATGAAAGCACAAGAATTAGAACAATTAGCGTTATCTAAAGCCGAAACTCGAGAAGTGATCACGCCATATGCCTTTGAGGTTGATAATGCTTTACTTGGCTTGCCTTTGGCTTCGCCGACTCGGCGCGCATTAGCTATGATTATTGATGTTGCATTAATATTCATAGCTGCAAAGCTCAGTGCAACTATTATTGCATTCGTTGCTGCGATGGCTTTTTACAAAGGAACGGCGCAGCAATACCTTCCTAAAATGTCGAGTGTGTGGCGAAGAATATTAAAAATAGTAGCAGCAAGTATTTTATTTGTAAGCGCTCTTGCTGTGCTTTCAATTGGCATAGATTACTTAGAAGGCGATGACCCTGTTCAAGGCTTAACTGTTAAAGGCTTAAAAATACAGGATGACATTCAGCTTACCTCCACAGAAAAAAAGCAGGTAAATGCCTACTTAGTGCAAACAGCCGACGAAAGCTGTGAGCAACTTTGCCAACAAAATGCGCTTGATAATTTGATAGGGCAAGTACCCAAATTAGCCGAAATGGACGACTTACAAAACCCACAACTTGCAAAAGCATTTTTACAATTATTAGTGTTTGGTGAAAATAATGAATTAAAGCTTGCGCAGTTAATAGAAGATAAGCCCGCACAAACAACCACGCACAGTATTTTGCAGTGGGGTAAAGGTATTATTCAAGATTTATGTTTGGGTTTTGGCTGGGCGACTGTGTACTTCACACTGTTTTCTTTATTATGGCGCGGTCAAACCCCTGGTAAAAAGCTCTGTAACACCCGAGTGGTTGCATTAAGTGGTGAACCGCTGGGTTTACTTGATTGTTTTGGCCGCTACGGTGGTTACGGCGCAGGTTTTGCCACCGGCTTGTTAGGCTTTTTACAAGTGTACTGGGACCCAAACAGACAAGCTATTCAAGATAAAATATCAGCCACGGTGGTTATTAAAGGGAGTATTAACCAAGTTGTAAATGTGCAAACGGTAGAAGAGACTGTTAAAAGTTAACTTTGCTCTTATTACAAGGATGGTTATGAAAGCTTTATTAATTGTATTTATTAATCTGTATTTTATTACGGTTTCGTATGCGTCAGAAAATATTGTGTTCGCAAAAACGCATCAGCTTACGTCTGTTATTTTAGGTGAGCAACGCAGCTTTAGCGTTTATTTACCGCCAAGCTATAATGAAAACCCTAATAAAGTATATCCAGTTATTTACTTGCTCGATGGTGACCAAACACATCTAAAAGCCGTAGCTGGGCTAGTAGAGACACTTAGTACGGACCGGCTAGAGCAGCAAATACAGCAAGCAATTATAGTAGCCATTCCTAATAGTAAAAATGCGATAAGAGAGCGTGACTTTACCCCAACCAATGTTGATCGGACATTTAACGGTAAACTCCTAGAAAGATTTGAAAATATCGGCAACGCCTTAAACTACAGCGCCTTTTTTGAAAAAGAACTTATTCCACTCATTAATAAAAATTACCAGACATCAACTAAACGCGTATTAATTGGCGAGTCTTTCGGTGGCTTATTTGCCAGCTATGTATTGCTTACCAACCATGCGCTATTTACAGATTACTTAATTATTGATGCAACCTATCTGTGGGATAATAACTACCTCAATCGTTATTTTAATGATAACCAATTTATAAATAAGCAGCTTAACGGCAATGTGTATTTTACCTTTGCAAATAATGTCGAAGCGTTTGGCGAAATTGGTAAAACAAATTACCAATGGGGTTTAGCGTTTGCTAAAAAGTTAAAAGCGCACCCGAGCGATAATTTAGTTATAAATCAACGTTATTTTGAAGATGAAACCCATGGCACAGTCGCCGCACTTAGTTGGTATTATGGGATTAAAGAATTATTAAGTAACTAGAAACCTAGTTTTATAAGAATAAAAATATTTAGATTATTTTTAAGGAAAGGCTATGAACGATGACAGCTATGATTGGGTTTTAGCTCCTCATATGATTGAAACATCATATCTATATTTGAAGGCATCAGAGCTTATGTGGAGTCATTCAATTAGTATTTCGATAGCTAATGCAGCATTAGCTTTGGAGATATTACTTAAAAGCTTTAACTGCAAAGTAGTAAGCAGTGATGGATTAATAAACGAAAAATATCAATTTAACGCTAAGGTTCTTAATAAAAAAGAAAATGCACATGATTTGGTGTATCTATTTAATGCGTTACCAACTTCAATTAAGCATAAATTTTCAAGCGACCTTTCATTGATACTGATTGAAAGATATCGACATACCTTTATTGAAAGTCGCTATATTTATGAGAAAAATGCAATTACTGGGGGAACAACTGCATTAATGGACATGACAAGTCGTCTTTTAAAGAAAACAATCTCAATTTATCTTGAAAGAGGGTGTACTGATCAATGGATAAAAAATTACCCTGATGTTTAAATCTTACTAAATTATTGGGGTTGTATTTATATACTGATAGCTGACAACCGACAGCTATCAACTCCATTCACTTGCTAAACCTAACCCCAAATCCAATCATACCCAACAACACCATTACTCCCCACACAACCATATTGCCGTATTGGCTATACACGCTATCCCCTTGTATGAGCTTTATATTGGCTTTGAGAGTAGTAGCTTCAAACTGTGGCATAGTTTGGCGTGTTTGGCTTATGGGGTCATATGCACCGCTTATGCCGTTGTTGGTAACACGTACCAATGGGCGCTGTAGTTCAAGGGCGCGCATGCGGGCAATTTGCATATGCTGGTGGGGGCCGATTGAATCACCAAACCAGGCATCGTTGCTTACGGTAAATAGTAAATCAGAGTCGCTTTTGTAGTTACCCCGCACTAAATCGGCAAAGACTATTTCATAGCAAATAGCGGGCAGTAGATTAAAGCCATTCGCGCGTAAGTTATTTTGCACTCTATCACCGCGAGAGAACGACGACATAGGCAAATCAAATAACGGCGCTATGGGGCGGAGTATGTCTTCAAAAGGAACAAATTCTCCAATAGGCAATAACTGATGCTTTTGATAGCGGTTACTATCTAAGTAACGATAGTGGCCGTGTTCATCATTTTGCTCTTTGTTACCGACCACAATAAGTGTATTAAAAATGGTTCTTGTATCGCGTTGGTAATCGACAATACCCGTTACTAGCGCGGTTTTATTAAATGAGGCGGCACTGTCTAAGCCTGCTAAATATGAATCAGCGAGGGCTTCTATTTCAGGGACTGCGGCTTCAGGCCACACAATTAAATCAGCATCCCAGTGACGGCGCGTCATATCCTGATACTTACTCATGGTGGTCCAAAACTCACTGGGGTCAAAGCGCAAGTGTTGTTTTATATTACCTTGTACAAGCAGCACAGAAAGGTCTTTATTGGAGTAATGGGGTGCCTTTGTAAAATGTGCACCTGCAAAAGCTAAAACAACCACAGCAGCGGTAATAGCAGGCACTTTATATTGTTTTTGGGTTAAGCTGTACAATGCAAAACCAATGGCAATACATAATAGCGTGAGTCCAAATTCACCAATAAAAGGAGCAAGGGCATTCAGTGGACTGTCGGTTTGTGTATAACCAAAGCTTAACCAAGGAAAACCGGTTAACAGCTTGGCTCGCAAATACTCACTAATCGCAAAACAAGGGAGTAGTAGCGCTGCAAAACTTATAGAGCCGTTTGAAAAACGAGTGGTTGCCCACAGCGCCAACGCAGGAAATAATGCAAGGTAGCTGCACAGTAATACCATTAACGAAATGGAAGCGATAAGTGGCATACCACCAAAGGTGGCAATAGATACATGCACCCAGCTAATGCCTGCACCAAACCAGCCCAGACCAAATATAAAGCCATATTTAGCCGCCGTTTTAGCGTGGTTTTTTCCGGTGAGGTTTGCAGGGATACAATAAAATAATGCGGCCAAGCTAAAAAATACAATTGGCCAAATACCAAAAGGCGCGTAGCTAAAAGTCAAAACAAGGCCCGCAACCAGTGCGAGCCATGCTTTTTTATCTTTTGCTAGTAGGGTGAGGCTAGTTAGCAGTTTCTTCACTGTCGTTATCATCAGCCTTAGGAATGGTGACTTGCAGTTGTAATATACGACGGTTATCAGAATTAGTTACTTTAAACTGAAATCCGTCTATATCAATGGTTTCGCCACGACTCGGCATATGGCCAAAGGCATGTAATACGGTACCACCAATAGTATCGGCGTCTTGCGAACTATAGCCTGATTTAAAATGCTCGTTAAAGTCATCTACAGGGGTTAGTGCTTGCACAACGTAAACATGTTTAGCTAGTTGACGAATATCTTGTTGTTCTTCTTCTTCATCGTGCTCATCTTCGATTTCGCCAACAATGATCTCAAGAATATCTTCAATGGTGACCAAACCAGATACGCCGCCGTATTCATCAATCACAATCGCCATATGGTAGCGTTGCTGACGAAATTCGTTAAGCAGGGTATCAACCCGTTTACTTTCAGGCACCACCATAGCTGGACGTAAATAGTCACGTAGCGATGGTAAATGCTCATCTTTGTTTAAAATGAGAGGTAATAAGTCTTTTGCGAGTAAAATCCCTTCTACATGGTCTTTATCTTCACACACAACCGGAAAACGAGAGTGGGTAGAGTCAACCATCATAGGTATATGCTCTTCAAGCGGGCTATCAATTTCCAAAGTGACCATTTGTGAGCGCGGTATCATAATATCTCGCACTTTAAGCTCAGACACACCAAGCACACCTTCAATCATTTCTTTGGTTTCAGGATCGATTACATCCCGCTCTTGGGCATCGGCAATCACCTCAACCAGCTCTTCTCTATTCTGGGGTTCCCCTTGCAACATGTGGGTTATACGGCCCAGCCAAGTCCTGCCAGAAGAACCCTGGCTAGATTGCGAGTTATCGTCGCTCATTACGTCTAATTGCTCCGTTTATTTAAATATCGTCCCGGTATGGGTCTGCTATGTTTAGTTCAGCAAGTAATTGCTTTTCTATACTTTCCATCTCTAACGCATCTTCACTCTTTATATGGTCAAATCCAAGTAAATGCAAGCATCCATGAATAACCATATGGGCAAAGTGGTCATGAAATGACTTTTCTTGCTCTTGCGCCTCAGCCAAAACGATGGCTGGACAAATAATTAAGTCACCCACAAGTGGGATATCAATACCCGGTGGCGCTTCAAATTCAAACGATAATACGTTGGTAGGCTTATTTTTACCACGGTAGTCATTATTGAGCTGTTGCGACTGTGCTTCATCGCTAATGACAATGGTCAGCTCAGACTCATCGCGGTATTGGCTAAGTACTTTATCGGCCCACATTGCAAACTGCTCAAGGCTGGGTAAGTTGTCAAACTCACACGCTATTTGTAAATCAAGTTCTGTTTTCACGGTATTACTCTTTAGTCGCAGGTTGCTCATGAGCGGCAAGCGCTTCTTTGGCTTGTTGTTTTTCTAATCGCTTAAGGCGCTCACGTTCGTCGTTGCGCTCATAGGCTTCAACAATACGCGCTACCACAGGGTGGCGTACTACATCATGCGATTTGAAAAAGTTAAAGCTAATTTCATCAACGCCATCTAACACTTCAATAGCATGACGAAGACCAGAGCGCGCGCCACGAGGTAAATCAACTTGGGTTATGTCGCCGGTGATCACCGCTTTAGAATTAAAGCCAATACGGGTTAAGAACATTTTCATTTGCTCTGTAGTGGTATTTTGACTTTCATCTAAAATAATAAACGCATCATTAAGTGTGCGTCCGCGCATATAAGCCAGTGGAGCAATTTCGATGATATTTTTTTCAATCAGCTTTTCAACACGCTCAAAGCCAAGCATTTCAAATAAGGCATCGTAAAGTGGGCGTAAGTAAGGGTCTATTTTTTGGCTTAAATCACCGGGTAAAAAGCCAAGTTTTTCACCCGCTTCAACCGCAGGGCGAGTGAGCAATATACGACGTATTTCTTGGCGCTCTAGTGCATCAACTGCCGCCGCAACGGCAAGATAGGTTTTACCTGTACCCGCAGGGCCAATACCAAAGGTAATGTCGTGGTGCAAAATATTAGCAACATACAAGCCTTGGTTATCGTTACGCGGTTTAATAACGCCACGACGGGTTTTAATCATCATTTCTTTGCCGTAGGCGCTACTTGAGGTATCTTGCTCAAGCGCTTTAGACTCAGTGATGGCTAAATGGACATTGTCAGGCTCAATTTCGCCAATTTCCCCACGTACAGGCTGAGTATCAATATAAAGGTTTTTTAAGATCTCTACCGCGCCGGCGCTACTGTGTAGTTTACCGGTTACTTTAAAAAAGTTATCACGATGAATAATTTCAACACCTAGACGGCGTTCAATTTGTTTGATGTTTTCGTCAAACGGGCCACATAATGAAGAAAGGCGTTTGTTGTCGGCAGGTTCTAAATAAATCTCTAATGTTTTTAACTGATTACTCAAAATTACTTCCTATTACAGTGCGCCAGCGTTAACTGGCGCAATGAATTTTTGCAACTAAGGTACGAAAGTAGCAACGCCAATTTCGTTAGCTGTCTCGGTTTTCTGCTCACTCGCTGCTTTGGTTAAAATAGCAGAAGGGGCAATTTCGCGGCGTAAGTTCATTTCTGATTCTGTACGAATTAAATCGCCACGTAAAGAGTTTGGTAGTGCCTCGGTAATACGTACATCGACAAACTGACCGATCACTGTGTGTGGGCCAACAAAGTTAACTACACGGTTGTTTTCAGTTCGGCCACGTAATTCCATTGGGTTCTTCTTAGAAGGACCTTCAACTAAAATACGTTGTTCGGTATCAAACATTTGGCGGCTAATTTGCTGTGCCATTTGTGTAATACGGTTTTGTAATAAGTACAGGCGCTCTTTTTTCTCTTGCTCGGTTACGTCATCTGGCAAATCGGCCGCTGGCGTACCTGGGCGTGCACTGTAAATAAAGCTAAAGCTCATATCAAAACCAATATCGTTGATAAGGTTCATGGTCGCTTCAAAATCGGCCTTGCTTTCACCTGGGAAACCTATGATGAAATCTGACGACATACTTAAGTTAGGGCGAATTTTACGTAGCTTACGAATAGTTGATTTGTACTCAAGTGCAGTATGGCCGCGTTTCATTAAGTTTAAAACACGATCTGAGCCACTTTGTACTGGAAGGTGTAAGTGATCAACCAGCTCAGGCACATCGGCATACGCATCAATTATGTCAGGCGTAAACTCAACGGGGTGTGAAGTGGTGTAACGAATACGGTCAATCCCGTCAATTGCGGCTACTAAACGGATAAGGTCTGAGAAATAGCAAATTTCACCATCGTGTGTATCACCACGGTACGCATTTACGTTTTGACCTAGTAAGTTAACTTCACGTACGCCTTGCTCGGCTAACTGTGCAACCTCTAATAACACGTCATCAACAGGGCGACTTACTTCTTCACCACGCGTGTAAGGTACAACACAAAAAGTACAGTATTTAGAACACCCTTCCATAATTGATACAAACGCAGAAGGACCTTCTGCTTTTGGCTCAGGAAGACGGTCAAATTTTTCAATCTCTGGGAATGAAATATCAACCACTGATGACCCTTTGTTACCTTGCACTTGTTTGATCATTTCAGGTAAACGGTGCAATGTTTGTGGGCCAAAAATAACATCGACAAACGGCGCGCGTTGACGAATTGAATCGCCTTCTTGCGATGCTACACAGCCGCCAACACCAATAATTAGGTCTGGTTTGTCATCTTTTAATAACTTCCAACGACCTAATTGGTGGAATACTTTTTCTTGCGCTTTTTCACGAATTGAACAGGTGTTAAGTAATATAACATCAGCATCAGCAGCTTCTTCAGTTAGCTGATAGCCGTTGGTCGCATCTAGAAGATCAGCCATTTTCTGAGAGTCGTATTCGTTCATCTGACAACCCCAGGTTTTAATATGCAGCTTTTTGCTCATTGAAATATAGCCTCGTGTTCAATTCGATAGTGGCACAAACATGTGCTAGAAACAGGTATAAGTGGCGCAATTATTAAATTTTGCTCGACTTAAAGGACGCGTATTTTAGCTGGATACACGCTCAAAACCAAGTATAGATTTCATGTTTGTGATCTGAAATCAATATAGTATGGGTTTAATAAGAGAATTAAGCGAAGCGCTCACACAGAGCAAACTAATTACGATACAATCAAAGTAGAGTTAAGTCAGAAGTAAAATGATGAAAAACATGGCTAAAAATAATGTAATTGTAGTAGGCGGCGGCATGGTTGGTGCCGCTATGGCTATTAAATTAGCGCAACAAGGTAAAGCCGTACGTGTTATTGAAAAACACCCAATAGATGCATCACTAGTGCTTAGTAGTGATGCAGTTGATATACGTGTATCAGCTATTAACCGCTTTTCGGAAAAACTGCTTGATCAGCTTGGTGCTATGCCATTGCTGCGCGAAAATAGACTCGCTCCCTATGAGCAATTAGAAGCTTTTGAGCGTGGTAACGATCATTTATTGTTTGATTGCCATGCCATCAATACCACGCATTTAGGTCATTTAATCGAGAATAAGTTAATTCAAGCAAGCTTATGGCAGCAATTTGAGCAGCATAATATTGAAATGATTAATCCTTCATCGGCTTTAACTGCAATAGAGCAAAACCCTGATAGCATTACCTTGCACTATAACGAACAAAGCTATACTGCTGATTTAGTCATTGCAGCCGATGGTGGGCAATCACAATTACGTAGCAAAGCCAATATTGGTATAACTGGGTGGCAATATCAGCAGCATTGTATGGGCGTGCTAATAAAGCTCGATGCACCACAACAAGTTAAAACATGGCAGCAGTTTACACCTACAGGGCCTGTTGCGTTTTTACCTATGCAAGCACCTTATGCAAATTTAATTTGGTATGACGATGCAAATACCCTCAAAGCATTTAAAGCCCTACAACCTAGCGCATTAAAAGCTCATATTATTGAAAAGTTTCCCAAGCTCGCTGGTGATTTTGAAGTACAAAGCCATGCTATATTTCCTCTAGCAAGGCAGCATGCTAATAATTATTCACAAGGGCGACTCGTTTTAGTGGGTGATGCGGCGCACACCATTAATCCTCTGGCAGGACAGGGCGTTAATTTAGGCTTTCAAGATGTGGCTGCATTAGCTGAAGTGTTGCGTACAGCTGATGATGTAGGTTGCCCGCTAATGCTTAAAGAGTACGAACGTAGTCGTCGTAACGCTAATTTATTAATGATGAGTATGATGGATGCTTGCTACTTTGGTTTCTCAAACCAAATAGCCCCATTAAAATGGGCGCGCAGCACATTTTTAAAGTTAGCTAATAATACAGGGCCGGTAAAAAACTGGGTATTAAAATACGCAATAAGTGGTGAGCTTAGTTAGTTGATGAAAAGGCTCAAATTTGGGTCTTTTTTTATATCTGAAAAAATGTGGTATTGGATTATAAAAGTAAAAATATTAGTGATTTTGAAGCTAGTGTGGGGGGCAATCAAAAAAGTGTGCAAATTGGCTGGGATACCAGGATTTGAACCTGGGAATGCCAGGATCAAAACCTGGTGCCTTACCGCTTGGCGATATCCCAACTAAGAAATTGCTGATAATTTTAATTCTTATCAAGAATATGGTGCGGAAGGAGAGACTTGAACTCTCACATCCTAAGATACTGGAACCTAAATCCAGCGCGTCTACCAATTCCGCCACTCCCGCATTATCACTTTGAATTAATCAAAGAAATGGTAGTTATTTTAAACTCTTCATTGAGCAACAAAAAATAAATGGTGGCTAAGACGGGATTTGAACCTGTGACCCCATCATTATGAGTGATGTGCTCTAACCAGCTGAGCTACTTAGCCATCTTTTTTGTTAGCACTTCATCGCTGAGTGCGGGGCGTATTATGCTGATATGCCCCAAATTCGTCAACACCTTTTTTGCAAAAAAACACTTAAGTTGGTTTGTTTGCAGGAAAAATAGGCTAACCGGCTACTTTTTAATTAAAACGTTGCTTTTTTAACACTCTTTGTGGGCTTTGTATTGTAATTTTGGCTTTGCCTTACAATTCTAAGCCTATAGTAAGGGTAGACTAATTATTACTTTTATTCGGCTGAAAAATAAAAAGGCTCGTAAAAACGAGCCTTTAAAAAACAATGAGCCACTTAACGTGGTGCAATGTTTAATTATACGTTGAACAAGAAGTTCATTACATCGCCATCTTTAACAATGTACTCTTTCCCTTCTTGGCGCATTTTACCTGCTTCTTTTGCACCGCTTTCACCTTTAAATGCAATAAAGTCATCAAAAGCAATTGTTTGTGCGCGGATAAAGCCACGTTCAAAGTCGGTATGAATTTTACCCGCTGCTTGTGGCGCTGTTGCACCCACTGGGATAGTCCATGCACGTACTTCTTTTACACCCGCAGTAAAGTAAGTTTGCAAATGTAGTAGCTCATAGCCACCACGAATAACAAGGTTAAGTCCTGGCTCTTCAAGACCAAGGTCAGCCATAAACTCTAATTTGTCTTCTTCGTCAAGCTCAGATAGCTCAGATTCGATAGCTGCACACACAGGCACAACAACCGCATCTTCAGCAGCCGCTATTTCACGGACACGATCTAGCAATGGGTTATTTTCAAATCCGTCTTCAGCCACGTTAGCAATATACATAGTTGGCTTAATAGTTAAGAAGTTAATAGGCGCAATGGCTGCTTTTTCTTCTTTTGTTAGCGCTAAAGAACGTAAAGTTAAGCCTTCATCAAGATGTACTTTTACTTTTTCAAGTACCGCATTTTGCTCTTTAGCGTCTTTATCGCCACCTTTTGCTTTTTTTGCATTACGGAACATTGCTTTATCGGCACTGTCCATATCAGCAAGTACTAGCTCGGTGTTGATCACGTCAATATCGTCAGCAGGGTCGATAGTACCAGCAACGTGAATAACGTTTTCATCTTCAAAACAACGAACTACATGACCAATCGCATCTGTTTCACGGATATTTGCTAAAAACTGATTGCCTAGGCCTTCACCTTTCGATGCACCTTTAACTAAACCTGCAATATCCACAAATTCCATACTGGTTGTAAGAATACGTTGTGGGTTAACAATTTTAGCAAGTTCGTCTAGGCGAGGATCTGGCACCGGTACCACACCTGTATTAGGTTCAATGGTACAAAAAGGAAAGTTAGCGGCTTCAATACCCGCTTTAGTCAATGCATTGAAAAGTGTTGATTTACCAACATTAGGCAAGCCAACGATGCCACATTTAAAACCCATAGTAAGATACCTTGTTTAGATTCGTTTAATACGTGCGACCGTATACCCAAAAATTAGGGTTTAAACGAATGTAGTCTGTTTTGTGCTTTTAACACACCGTCTTTAGCAAGTATTTCCATACAACGAACTGCTTCATCAACTGCGGCATCCATTTTTTCTTGATCGTCCTTGGCTGCTTTACCAAGCACCCAACCGGTGACCATTTCGCGATGTCCTGGATGACCTACACCTATGCGCAAGCGCATAAAGTCTTTTTGATTTGCCATTTTTGCAATAATGTCTTTTAAGCCATTATGACCGCCATGTCCGCCGCCTTTTTTTAATTTAGCAACGCCCGGGTCTAAATCCAATTCATCATGGGCAACAAGTATGTCTTCCACGGGGATTTTAAAAAAATTGGCTAAACTACTCACCGCTTTGCCACTTAAGTTCATGTAAGTGGTGGGGATCAGTAATTTGAATTCTTTGCCTTGAATAATCACTTTGCCAGTAAGGCCGTGATATTTAGGGTCGTGTTTTAGCGTGCAGTTGTAGCGTGCAGCGAGTTCTTGAATGAACCAAGCACCTGCGTTGTGGCGTGTATTTGCGTATTCGGGGCCTGGATTAGCCAGGCCCACAAGCATTTGAATAGAATTCAAGGTGCGAGACCTTAAATATTATTCTGCAGCGTCTGAAGCGTCGTCTTCAGTTGGAGCTGCTTTGTTAGCTTTGATAGTAACGATAGACTGATCGTGGCCTTCGCCTTTACCAAGCTCAACAGATTGAACACCTTTAGGGAACGCAAGATCTGTAAGGTGGATTGAATCACCAGCAACAAGATCAGATACGTCTACTTCGATGAATTCTGGAAGTGACTTAGGAAGACAAGAAATCTCAACTTCAGTTAACTGGTGAACAACAGTTGCACCTAACTTAGTTACTTTCTCTTCACCGATGAAGTGTAAAGGAACCTTAGTTACTAGTTTATGAGTTGCGTCTACACGTTGGAAATCAAGGTGAGTAAGCTTAGGCTTGAAAGGGTGACGTTGGATATCTTTTAAGATTGCTTCAACTTTCTCGCCACCTACATTTAATGTAAGGATGTGAGTGTAAAAGCCTTCGTCTTCTTGTGCTTTGATCATATCTTTATGAGCAAAAGTAAGCGATACCGCTTCTTTATCAGCTCCATAAAGGATTGCCGGCACTTTGTCTTCGCGACGTAGGCGGCGGCTCGCACCAGTACCAGTTTCTACGCGAAGTTCAGCGTCATAAGTATAAGTTGTGTTAGACATGATGTCTCCAATAATTAAAAGTGTTAGGGCCTTTGCGACCAAGGTCCCTAGCCAAAAGGCGCGCTATCATACCACTGCGGGTTTATAAAATAAACATCGCTTACAAAAAAAGCGCCAAAAGGCGCTTTTATACTCATTAATGTTTAACTTTAGTGTTCAAACATTGCCGAGATAGATTCTTCGTTGCTAATGCGACGAATAGTCTCTGCTAACATATCTGCAAGCGTTAATACTTTTACAATATCAAGCGCTTTTAGTTCGTCAGACAGTGGAATTGAGTCAGTTACAATCACTTCGTCAATCACAGAGTTACGTAAGTTTTCTGCAGCTGTACCAGAAAGAATAGGGTGAGTAGCGTAAGCAAATACACGTTTAGCACCATGCTCTTTAAGAGCTTCAGCGGCTTTACACAATGTACCACCGGTATCAATCATGTCATCAACAATAATACAATCGCGGCCTTCAACGTCACCAATAATGTGCATTACTTGAGAAACGTTAGCTTGAGGGCGACGTTTATCGATAATTGCTAAGTCGGTATCGTTTAATAGTTTTGCAATTGCACGGGCACGCACCACGCCACCAATATCAGGTGATACAACAACCACGTCATCAAAGTCGCGGTTCTTCATATCTTCTAATAGTACAGGGCTACCAAATACGTTATCCACTGGTACATCAAAGAAGCCTTGGATTTGCTCAGCGTGTAAATCAACCGTAAGAACGCGGTCAACACCTACACTTGATAAGAAATCCGCAACCACTTTAGCTGTAATTGGTACACGGGCAGAACGTACGCGACGATCTTGACGAGCATAACCAAAATAAGGGATAACAGCAGTGATACGACCGGCAGATGCACGGCGTAACGCATCAACCATAACGATAAGTTCCATCAGGTTATCGTTAGTAGGGGCACAGGTTGATTGCAAGATAAAAACATCCGAGCCACGAACATTTTCATTAATTTGAACACTGATCTCACCGTCACTAAAACGGCCAACAACAGCATCGCCTAATTCAATATATAAACGTTTTGCAACTTTTTGAGCTAGGTCAGGTGTTGCGTTACCAGCGAAGAGCTTCATGTCAGGCACGGTAGGGTTCCTCAGGCACTGAATTTTTGGACTAACTTACATTGAGTGAACAAAGTAGGTTAACTTATGATTACTTGTACGTTACTTCATTTATCAATGATGGCGGCTAACTCCGTATGAGCAGGAGAGGTACTAACGCTGGATGCGATAAAACCCTGCCAAGTATGGGGGAGGTTAGCAAGTACATCTTGTGCTTGAACTTGGCTAGCAAATTCAACAAAACAACATGAACCTGTTCCGGTCATCTTTGATGGAGCGTATTTTAGCAACCACTGCAGGGTTTTTTCAACCTCGGGGCACAGCTTTTTCACTAAAGGCTCACAATCGTTGGTTAAAATTTGCTGTTGCCAGTCGCCAGAAAGTTTTGGTGTATCACGTTTTAAATCTGGGTGAGTAAATATTTGTGCTGTGCTGACATGTTGATTTGGGAAGACAACACAATACCACTTCGGCGGCAGTTCTAGGTACTCTAATTGCTCGCCAATGCCATGTGCTATGGCACTTTTACCTTTAATGAACACAGGCACATCAGCACCGAGTTTCAGGCCTAAATCAGCCAGTTCATCTAAAGATAGGGCTGTATTCCAAAGCGTATTAAGAGCTAAAAGCGTTGATGCAGCATCGGATGAACCGCCTCCAACACCTCCCCCCATGGGTAAGCGTTTAGTTAAATTTATTTTTGCACCCATATCCACTTTACAGTGGGTTTGTAATAATAACGCCGCTTTGTAAATCAAATTGTCGGTTAGCGCAATGCCATTGGTGTCGCCGCTAATACTTATAAGAGTATCCGTGCTTAGTTTAAAATGGAGCTCGTCACCATAATTTAAAAACGTAAATAAAGTTTCTAATTCATGGTAGCCATCATCACGGCGGCCATTAATGTGTAAAAATAAATTAAGCTTGGCTGGGGCAATCAGCGAAAATTCAGAGTGAGTATACATAGTTAGTTAAACTGCCAGTCATAGAGTTTGATTTTAATTTTAATCTTTTCATGGGTTAAGGTTAAAGCATTCGGTAACCAAAAACCGTATTTTTGGACGTAACTTGTGTAACTTATTTGCCACTTTTTGCCATTATCATCAAACCATAACACGCTTTTAGCACGCCCTAACTGATCAATTTCTAGGGTGTGATCGTCAATGGTAGCTTTTAACCATGGGCCTGCGTTATTAACCGGTAAAGTAAACCCTGTTAAACGTTGTAAAAGTGCACTGGCGTTACTATCAAAATACGGTTGGTTATCAAAGATTAATTCGGCGCCGACTGCGGTTTGTTTAAGCGATAAAATCCGTGTGCCAATAAACGTGGTTAACACTAAATGATTACTATTTTGTGTTTGTTGCCAATTTAAGTTGGCAGATTGGCGCTCATCTGGGCTAATAAACGCAAGTTTACCGTCTACTTGCCAAGTTTTTTGCTCGCCAAGGCGTAACTTCCAGTCTTCGTAAAGCTCTGTTTTGTAATTGTTTTTACTCACGCAGCCGGTTAAAAATACAAATAGCAGTGTTAAAATCAAATATTGTCGAGTCAAATGTTGTTCCTTACTTTCCATATTCCTGAGATTTTTGATAAAATTGCCGCCTATGTAGTAGGGCTCAGCAATATTTGGCAGATATGACCATAATAGCACTTGGTATTAATCACAAAACCGCATCCGTAGAATTACGAGAAAAAGTGGCCTTTTCGCCTGAGCAAATTTCAGAGGCGCTACAACAATTAAGTGGCCATGCCGACTTTAATGAAGCGGTTATTGTCTCTACCTGTAATCGCACTGAGGTGTATTGTAGCCTTGCACAGCAAAATTCCCAAACATTGTTGCAATGGTTGGCCAGTTTCCATGGTTTAGATGAACATGAACTGAGTAAAAATATCTACTGTCATGAAGACAGCGCTGCAATAAATCATTTGATGCGTGTAGCCTGTGGGCTTGACTCGCTGGTGTTAGGCGAACCACAAATTTTAGGGCAAATAAAACAAGCCTATAATAGTGCCAAAACCCATGATGCGGTGGGCGTTACGTTTGACCGTTTGTTTCAAAAAACGTTTTCGGTGGCAAAAGAAGTCCGTACCGAAACCAACATTGGTGCCAGTGCAGTATCTGTCGCCTTTGCGGCAGTTAATTTAGCAAAGCATATTTATGGAAAGCTGGATAAAACCAAGGTGTTACTCATTGGTGCCGGTGAAACCATAGAGCTGGTAGCAAAACATTTATACCAAAATGAGCCGCAAAAAATTACAGTTGCCAACAGAACAATAGAAAGAGCGCGCAGTTTAGCCGATGAAGTATCAGCCGATGTTATTGCGTTGGCACAATTGCCTGAACGTTTGCATCAAGCTGATATTGTGATTAGCTCCACCGCCAGCACTTTGCCCATTATTGGTAAAGGTGTAGTTGAGCAAGCACTGAAACAACGCCGCTATAAGCCGATGCTGTTTATTGATATAGCTGTACCACGCGATATTGAAAGCCAAGTCGGTGAACTCGACGACGCCTACTTGTACTCGGTCGATGACTTACAAGCCATTGTTAGTGAAAACATGGCTGCTCGTGAGCAAGCGGCAGAGCAAGCACAAATTATTATTAGTGAGCGCACCAAAGAGTTTTTTATGTGGTTGCGCTCGCTTGATTCAGTGGATTTAATTCGCCACTACCGTAATGATGTACAAACAACAAAAGCAGAACTTGTAGATAGGGCGCTTAGTCAGCTAAATACAGGTAAAGACGCAGAAAAAGTAATTTTAGAGCTGGCCAATAAATTAACCAATCGCTTAATGCACGCGCCTACCCGTGCCATCCAAGATGCAGCGAAAAAAGGTGAAGTGGCTCAGTTAAACCAATTGAAAAAAATGTTAGGTATAGATCAGGAATAACAGTTAAATGAAAGAGTCCGTTTATCGTAAATTAGAAACCTTAGTTGAGCGCTATGAAGAAGTTCAAGCGCTACTAAGTGACCCATCGGTCATTAGTGATCAAAACCGCTTTCGTACTCTTTCAAAAGAATACTCTGAGCTTGAAGAAGTGGTGAAAACGTTTTTAGCATACCAGCAAGCACAAGAAGACTTGAGTAGCGCTGAAGAAATGCTAAAAGATTCAGATCCTGAAATGCGCGAAATGGCACAAGAAGAATATAAAGAAGCAAAAGCACAAATTTCGACTTTAGAAGACGACATTCAAGTGCTTATGTTGCCTAAAGATCCGAAAGACAATAACAACGTGTTTTTAGAAGTTCGCGCCGGAACAGGGGGCGACGAGGCCGCTATTTTTGCTGGCGACTTGTTTAGAATGTACAGCCGCTACGCAGAAACAAAAAAATGGAAAGTAGAAGTTGTGACGACCAACGAAGGTGAACATGGCGGCTACAAAGAAGTAATTGCTAACATCAGCGGTGAAGGTGTGTATGGGCAATTAAAATTTGAATCAGGCGTGCACCGTGTACAGCGCGTCCCAGAAACTGAATCCCAAGGGCGCGTACATACCTCAGCCTGTACTGTTGCTGTAATGGCTGAAGTGCCAGAAGCAGAGGCCATAGAAATTAATACCGCCGATATTAAAGTTGATACCTTTAGAGCATCGGGCGCGGGTGGTCAGCACGTTAATAAAACCGACTCTGCCATTCGTATTACTCATTTACCAACCGGTGTTGTGGTTGAGTGTCAAGATGAGCGTTCTCAACATAAAAACCGTGCAAAAGCGATGTCGGTATTGGCGGCGCGTTTGCAACAGGCTGAAGATGAAAAACGTCATGCTGCTGAAGCGTCTGAACGTCGTAATTTAGTGGGCAGTGGCGATCGTTCTGAGCGTATTCGCACATACAACTACCCGCAGGGGCGTATTACCGATCACCGTATTAACTTAACGCTTTATCGTTTAAACGAAGTGGTAGCCGGTGATTTAGGCGCTGTGGTTGAGCCGCTAATGCAAGAGCATCAGGCCGACTTATTAGCAGCGATGGGCGACGATTAATCGTGAACCTCACTGTTGAAAACGCTATTACTACCGGTGCTAATTTATTAGCATCAAGTAGTGATAGCGCAAAGTTAGATGCTCAAGTACTACTGCTTAATATTTTACAAAAGCCACGTAGTTATTTATTTACTTGGCCAGAAAAACAATTAACGGATGAACAATCACAAGCGTTTGAGCGTGCATGTGAGCGTCGTTTAAACGGCGAACCTGTTTCGCACATTACAGGGTATCGTGAGTTTTGGAGTTTACAGCTTGAAGTAAATCCAACAACACTCATTCCTCGCCCTGATACAGAAACCTTAGTTGAGCTTGCGCTTGCATGTAATGTACCAAATGACGCCAAAGTGCTCGATTTAGGCACAGGCACTGGAGCAATTGCACTTGCGCTTGGTAGTGAAATGCCTACATGGGATATTATTGCCGTTGATCGTATTGATGATGCGGTGGCACTGGCCAAACGTAATCAAAAACGATTAGCGATAAATAATGTGTGTGTTGAACAAAGCAATTGGTTTAGCGCGTTAAATAATAAAAAATTTGATCTAATTGTAACCAACCCTCCCTATATAGAATATAACGATAAACACTTGCACCAAGGTGATGTGCGCTTTGAGCCTTTGTCTGCATTGGTTGCAGATGATGCTGGATTAGCTGATATTAAACAAATAATTACACAATCACGTGACTATTTACATTCTAATGGCTATCTTTTAATTGAACACGGATTTGAGCAAAGTGCAGCTGTTCGCCATATATTCAACCAAATGGCGTTTATAAATGTAAGCACAGTGAAAGATCTTGGTAATAACGACCGCGTAACTTTCGGACAATGGCCTTAACTTATTAAAAATAGCCCCGTTGTTTGTTTGCATATGTTTTAAGGAACTCTTTGTGATGGAAGATTTTTTATTTTCAAATGAACAACCACCTGAAGTAGTAAGTGAAGAGCAAGGAACATGGAAAGTTCTAATTGTTGATGATGAACCCGAGGTTCATGCTGTTACGCGTTTAGCGTTGAGTGATTTTAAGTTTCAAGATAGACGCTTGGAGTTTATTAGTGCTTATTCCGGCGCAGAAGCGAAAAAGTTGATTGATGATCATCCTGATGCGGCCATCATCCTACTCGATGTTGTTATGGAAACAGACGATGCGGGTTTGCAAGTAGCAAAATACATTCGTGATACCGTTAAAAATAATTATATTCGCATTATTCTACGAACCGGGCAGCCAGGCCAAGCACCCGAGCGCCAAGTAATCGTAAATTACGATATTAATGACTATAAATCTAAAACAGAACTTACCGCACAAAAATTATTCACCGTTATGATGGCAAGTCTTCGCTCGTATCGCGATATTATTTCGATTGAGCAATCGCGTGAAGGGCTAGAAAAAATAATCACCGCTTCGCGCAATATTTTTGCAACCCATTCAATGGATAACTTTATTGAAGGCGTGATGCAGCAGCTTACTTCTTTACTAAACGTTGCTGATGAAGCCATGTATGCCACCACCTTAGTTGCACAAAATCCGTCAGAGGAGATGAATAAAAAACTGATTGTTTGCTCTGGTACCGGCGATTTTGCTAAGCGCGAGGGAGAAGAGCTAGAAACCGTACTAGCAGAAGACCAACTGTTAGCGTGCCAAGAGGCCCTTGCTAACAAAGCAATTGTGTACAGAGATGATTATTTGTTTGCTTATTGCAGCAGTAAATTTAACCATAATTCAATGTTGTTTGTATCAGGTGTGCCGTCAAAGTTGACGGATACACAACGAAACCTAATTGAAATCTTTTCTCAAAATGTGCAGTTGGCATTTGAAAATGTGCAGTTACATACTGAAGTTGAAGCCACACAACAAGAGCTTGTTTATCGTTTAAGTGAAGCCGTTGAACAGCGCTCGTGCGAAACGGGTAATCATGTAAAACGGGTTGCTTATATTTGCTATGAATTAGCATTAGCCTACGGGTTATCTGAAGAGCAAGCGAATTTAATTCGCTTTGCATCGCCTTTACATGATGTGGGTAAAATAGGTATTCCGGATGCAATTTTAAATAAGCCTGGCAAGTTAAATAGCGAAGAGTGGGAAGTTATGAAAACTCATGCTGGAAAAGGCTATGCTATTTTGAAAGATTCACCGCGTAAAATAGTCAGCGCAGGGGCATTAATCGCACAGCAGCACCACGAAAAGTGGGATGGTTCTGGTTACCCTAGTGGATTAAAGGGGGAGCGTATTGATATTTTTGCCAGAATAGTGGCATTGGCTGATGTGTATGATGCACTGCGCCATAAACGTTGTTATAAAGGTGCGTGGACACTTGAAGAAGCGGTTGCGGAGATCAACGCAAATAAAGGAACGCATTTTGATCCTAAACTTGTTGATGTATTTAATGATAAACTTGAAGATCTCGAAGCGGTACTTTTACGCTTTCCTGACAAAACACATAACTAAACAGAAGTAACAATACATATGGATTATTTAGCATTAAAACACTCACACATGGCCATTGCGCTAGTGAGTATTATTTTATTTTACGTACGTTCTTTTTCTCGTATGGGCAGTGGCAGCCTTGCCAAAAATAAATTGGTTTTTATTGGTAGCCACAGTATAGACACTTTATTAATTGTCTCAGCCATCGGTTTAATGGCAATGGCTAAAATAAACCCATTAGAGCAGCTTTGGTTATTAGAAAAAATTATTCTAGTTATCGTTTATATTGTTGTGGGTATTATTAGCGCTAAACAAACGACAACCGTTCCAAAAATCGTATTTTTAGTACTTAACACCGCTGTTATTTTAGCTATTGGTTACTTAGCAACAGCTAAAGCCCCGCTGTTGTTATAATTAACAATGCCTATTTAAGCTTTGCACACCAAAGGTGTAAAGCTTACCTCTTCAATTCATTTCTGATTATTGGTATCTAGCTTTAAAATTAGGTAAACTACGTCCTCGTTTTCTAGAATGTTGTAGTATGAATGACCACCCTCGGGTTTGATGAACACGATGAATCTTATATAGAAGATGCTTACGATGATTTTTTGCCGCCGGCTATATATCGTTGTATCAAAGCGGAAGCTAAATGGGACCCTCAAATAGACTTAACACCAAGTCTTGAAATACTCACTGCGTTTGAGCAGCAAATAGAGTCTATTTGTCAGCAGATGCCGGACGAACACGATCGCCTAGATAAACTACTTGATAGCTTTTATAGTGAGTGGCTATTTAGTGCATCAAGCTTGAAAGTTCCTGAGTATAAGTTAAATAGCATCAGCTACACCTTGTCTATGCGCAGTGGCACACCGACAACCTTAGCTATTTTGTTATGCCACTTTTTACAGCATGCTAAACTCGATGCCAGTGTAAGCATAACTCAAGGCGAAGTGGGCATTCACGTCGCAATGAGTGATGAAGAGGGTTATCTTGTTGACCCTAGCAGTGGCCAACAAAGTTGGTACATCATTCCTGAAAATATTGATGAAGAAAATCCTCAAGAACAAGAGCCTTTAGAGCTTATTTTTGAAGACGAAGTGTATAAATTATTTTTAGCGCAGCAAAAATGGTCTTTCATTAGTGAAAATAAATTTGGTCATGCCTTAACTTGCGTCGATTTATTAATGGAAATGTTAGGTGATGATCCCTATGAGCGACGCGACAGAGGTTATTTACTAAATCAGCTTGGCTGCCCTAAAATGGCACGAGATGATTTACAGTTTTTTGTTGATGAATGTCCTGATGATCCTGCTATTGAAATCATTCTACATCAAATTGAAGAACTTGAAGACAATCATAAAACTCACCACTAAGAATAAAAAAATAGGAAATGTTATGGCTGATCCCCAAACTGCATTAATTACCAATGATGCCGTTGTACTTGGTTTATTGGCGATTATTTTAGGGTTTATTTTCAAAACCTCAAATAGTCAACGCCCAGGTCTTGTGGCATTTTATAAATATGTACCGGCATTATTGCTGTGTTATTTTTTGCCGTCATTGTTAAATACCTTTGGTATTGTTGATGGTTCTCAATCTAACGTGTATTACGTCGCTTCGCGATATTTACTGCCAGCGTGTTTAATTTTGCTTACCATCAGTATTGATTTAAAAGCGATTATTAATTTAGGTCCTAAAGCATTAATTATGTTTTTAACCGGCACCGTAGGTATTGTGATTGGTGGCCCATTAGCTATTTTAATAATGAGTGCTGTTTATCCAGAAGCGGTAGGGGGACATGGCCCTGACGCTGTTTGGCGTGGTATGACAACCATTGCAGGTAGCTGGATTGGTGGCGGTGCAAACCAAGCATCTATGAAAGAAATGTTTGAAGTGGGTGGCGATATTTTCTCAGCCATGGTCACCGTGGATGTGATAGTGGCTAATTTATGGATGGCAGTATTATTATTAATGGCAGCTAATCATAAAGCGATTGACGCTAAAGCCGGTGCAGATACCACCGCGATTGAAGACTTAAAGCAACGTGTTGAAAAATACCATGCAGAGCATGCGCGTATGCCAACGCTAAATGATTACATGATGATTATTGCTATTGCCTTTGGTATTACCGGTTTAGCGCACTTTTGTGCAGATATTTTAGGGCCCTTCTTTGCCAATAATTATGCGTGGGCAAAAGAATACAGTTTAAACAGTAAGTTCTTTTGGCTTATTGTTATATCAACGACGATAGGTATTTGCTTATCGTTTACCAAAGTACGCCATATTGAGGCGTTTGGTTCATCGAAAGTGGCGTCAGCCTTTTTGTATATTTTAGTGGCATCGATTGGCCTGCATATGAATGTAATGGCGATTTTTGATTCACCGATGTATTTTGTTATTGGTGCAATTTGGATGTTAACTCACGCAAGCTTAATGCTCATTGTGGCTAAATTAATTAAAGCGCCATTATTTTATATGGCTGTTGGCTCACAGGCCAATGTAGGTGGCGCAGCGTCTGCCCCTGTTGTGGCCGCTGCGTTTCATCCGTCACTGGCACCGGTCGGCGTATTATTAGCTGTACTTGGCTATGGTGTAGGTACATATATGGCGTATATTTGTGGATTAATGATGCAAGCAGTTGCACCATAAGGAATTAAAATGAACAACCAAGTTATTAATATCAATGAAATAGAACTGGCAAATAATAAACCTTTTGTTTTATTTGGTGGCATGAATGTGCTTGAATCACGCGACTTAGCGATGCGTATTGCCGAGCATTATGTTGAAGTGACCACTAAATTAAATATTCCTTATGTATTTAAGGCGTCATTTGATAAAGCCAATCGCTCGTCCATCAATTCTTACCGTGGTCCAGGCATGGAAGAAGGCTTAAAGATATTTGAAGAGATTAAAAATACCTTTAATATTCCGCTTATCACCGATGTGCATGAACCTCATCAAGCAGCACCGGTTGCAGAGGTTGTTGATGTTATTCAGCTACCGGCGTTTTTGGCTCGTCAAACAGACTTGGTGGTTGCAATGGCTAAAACAGGCGCGATTATTAATGTGAAAAAGCCACAGTTTTTAGCTCCGCATGAAATGCGTCATATCATTACTAAATTTAATGAAGCCGGAAATAATAATGTGGCCTTATGTGAACGTGGTTCAAGCTTTGGCTATAATAACCTAGTGGTTGATATGCTAGGTATGGATGATATGAAAACCATGGCTCCCGTTATATTTGATGCAACTCATGCACTGCAGCGTCCTGGCGGTCGAGCAGACTCAGCCGATGGTCGTCGTGCCCAAGCTGCCGAACTTGCTCGTAGCGGCATGGCTCTTGGTATCGCAGGCTTATTTATTGAAGCGCACCCCAATCCAAATGAAGCAAAATGTGATGGCCCCTGTGCATTAGCATTGAGCAAGTTAGAAGGGTACTTATCGCAAATGAAAGCGGTGGATGATTTAATCAAGAGCTTTGCCCCTCTTGATACCAGTGCTAGCGATTTATAAAGTTGATTAGCACTTTAAAAAGCGACTTAGGTCGCTTTTTTTATGGCTTGAATATACTCTTTCCTAGCATAGGTATATAATTCACCGCATAAGAAAAACTAATTCTAAGCTTGGTTGCCATGTCAAGACGAGTTCCTCCATTAAACGCGCTGAAAGCTTTTGAAGCTGCAGCACGTCATTTAAGCTTTACTAAAGCCGCAGAAGAGTTGTATGTCACGCAAGCTGCGGTGAGTCATCAAATAAAAACGCTTGAAGAGCATTTAGGCTTAAAGCTGTTTTTACGTAAAAATCGCTCGTTATTATTAACCGAAGAAGGCCAAGGTTACTTTTTAGATATTAAAGAGATTTTTACTCAGCTAATAGATGCAACTGAAAAGCTATTAGCTCGTGGTGCCAAAGGCTCGTTAACCGTAAGTTTAACCCCCAGTTTTGCGATTCAATGGCTCATTCCTCGATTGAGCTTATTTAACGAATTACACCCAGAAATTGATGTGCGAATTAAAGCCCAAGATCAGGATGAAAACTCGTTAACAGACGATGTTGATATCTCAATTTATTATGGTCGCGGTCATTGGAGTGGGGTGCAAGCCTATAAACTGCACACTGAGTATTTAGTGCCGTTATGTAGCCCGTTACTGTTAAATGGCCCCAGAGCGCTTAACCAACCCAGTGATTTAGCAAACCATACCTTGCTACATGACACCACCCGTAAAAACTGGAAAACCTGGATGAAAACCGCCGGCGTACGTAATGTACAAGTTAACCAAGGACCTATATTTAGTCATTCTTCTATGGTGTTACAAGCTGCGGTACATGGCCAAGGTGTTGCAATTGGTAACAGCGTACTAGCAAAACCAGATATTGATGCAGGACGTTTAGTGATCCCGTTCAATCACAGTTTAGAGAGTAAAAATGCCTATTACTTAGTGATCCGTGAGTCACAAAATGAGTTAGGCAAAATTGTATCGTTTAAAGACTGGATGTTAAGTTTAGTTGAGCAGGAGCAAGAATATTAATGAGCATCGAATGGGTTAGAAGTAGTCAGCAACCGGCAATCGCACAGTTTATATTTGCTCATGGCGCAGGGGCTGGCAGTGATTCTGAGTTTATGCAAATCATGGCTAAACAACTCAGTGAGTACGGTATTGACGTTGGCTTGTTTGATTTTGAATATATGCAAATTGCTAAACAAACTAACAAACGTCGCCCACCAGAGCGAGCGCCTAAACTACTTACTTATTTTGAACATATAGTGACTCAAGCTGATGCAAATTTACCGCTATTTATAGGGGGTAAATCAATGGGCGGGCGCATGGCATCGATGCTTGCCTGTTCGACCTCTCATCCTGTTTTAGGTGTGCTTGCGTTTGGTTATCCGTTTCATCCTCCGGGCAAGCCAGAAAAACTGCGTACAGATCATTTTGCAGACATACCGTGTCCTTTTTTAGTATTACAGGGGGAAAGGGATACCTTTGGCACCCGCGAAGAGCTTGCCACAATGGCCATGCCAAAGCAGCCAAAGTATGTATGGTTAACGGATGGTGACCACTCACTAAAACCGCGTAAAAAAAGTGGCGTGACTGAGCAACAAAACCTGAATGCTGCGGCAATACAGGCAGCAAGCTTTATAAAGAATACGCTTGAAAATTTAAAAGAGGATAAACATGATTAAACTATTTTTATTAGCAGGCAGCTTTTTTTGCATGCTTTCAGTGATACTGGGCGCATTTGCTGCTCATGGTCTGAAAAGTCGTTTATCAGAGTACTCCATTGGTATTTTTAAAACCGCCGCTGAGTATCAAATGGTGCATGGGCTGGCGTTAATTGCAGTGGCTATTTTAATTAAGTGGGGTATGCACCTCAGTATGGCGGGTGGTTTTTTTATTGCCGGTACGTTGTTATTTAGTGGCAGCTTATACTTATTGGCTTTAACAGGGTTGAAGTGGCTGGGCCCAATTACCCCATTGGGTGGGCTGTGCTTTATTATTGGTTGGATAGTTATTTTAGTGCAAGTTGCACGATTTAAGTTTTAAAGAGTTTAAGGGTTAATATGTCTAGTGTTGTGATTTACTGTCGTAGTGGTTTTGAAAACGATGCCGCTGCTGAAATAACGTTTCACGCTGCCGAACAAGGATTTGCTGGGTATGTAAAAGCAAAACCAAATACCGGTTATGTTATTTATGAATGTTTTGAAGCGCAGCACAGCGACGAAATAATCAAAAAAGTTGATTTTAAAAATATGGTGTTTGCACGCCAATGGTTTGCCGGTAACCTAATTGAAAATATGCCCGTAGAAGATAGAGTAGGCGCTATTGTAGATGCCGCAAAAGATTTTACTTTGTGTTCTGAGCTTCGTGTCGAAACACCCGATACCAACGAGGGCAAAGAGTTACTGACTTTTTGTAAAAAAATATCAACTCCGCTTAAAAAAGCCCTCGAGAAACAAAACACTGTATTGCGTGAGCCAAAAGCAAATCGCCCAGTAATGCATGTGCTGTTTTTAGCTAATAATACTGCGTATGTGGGTTACTCATATAGTTATAACAACTCTCCTTTTTTTATGGGGATCTTACGTTTACGTATGCCAAGCGATGGCCCAAGTCGTTCAACGCTTAAGTTAGATGAAGCGTTTAATGTGTTTATTCCTGAGCAACAGCGTGATTCACGCGTACAAGCTGGGATGCGCAGCGTTGATTTAGGTGCATGCCCAGGTGGCTGGACTTATCAGTTAGTTCGCCGTGGTATGTTTGTTAGCGCGATAGATAACGGCCCAATGAACGAAAGTTTAATGGAAACGGGTCAGGTAAAGCATTTTAGAGAAGATGGTTTTAAATACCGTCCAGAAAAAAGAAACATCACTTGGTTGGTTTGCGATATGGTAGAAAAGCCGACTAAAGTGACTAACTTGATGATTGACTGGGCAGTAAATGCTTATGCAAAAGAGCTTATTTTTAATCTGAAATTACCGATGAAAAAACGCTTTGATAGTGTGTATGAATGTTTAAAAATGATCAGAGAAGAAATGGCGAAGTACGGCATAAGCTATGAACTTCAAGCTAAGCATTTATACCATGATCGTGAAGAAATAACGGTGCACTTAAATGTCACTAAAGTGCCACAGAGCTTATATAGTTAATCTATTAGCGAGTATAAAAAATGGGCCAAGTGGCCTAATGCAGATCAGTTAAGAATATTTTTATGATCACTTGACTGATCTTTCCATGGCTTCAAAATCCGATATTAGAAAT